>JAYVEA010000198.1:0-12115 GCA_043749085.1 Chitinophagales bacterium | reverse complement strand
ATGGGGTTTAACAGAGCCAAATACCGGTAGTGATGCGGGTAATATGAAATGCACTGCTGTGAAAGAAGGTAATGATTGGGTAATCAACGGAACAAAGTGTTGGATAACGCATGGTAACAGCAGCGATATAGCAGTAGTTATTTGCAGAACAGGGGAACCAAGAACAAAAGATAATTCAACTGCATTTATTGTTGAACGGGGCACACCAGGTTTTAGTGCGGGCAAAAAAGAAAATAAACTTGGGATGAGGGCAAGTGAAACGAGTGAAATGATCTTTGATAATTGCAGAATTCCTGATGAAAATCGTATGGGCGAGGTTGGAGAAGGTTTTAAACAGGCCATGAAAGTATTGGATGGAGGAAGAATATCAATTGCAGCATTATCATTAGGGATTGCTAAAGGTGCTTATGAAGCATCGGTACAATATTCAAAGGAGCGGCAGCAGTTTGATCAGCCTATTGCCAACTTCCAGGGAATTTCTTTTAAACTGGCTGATATGGCTACTGAAATAAAAGCAGCAGAACTTTTAATTGCACAATGCTGTGATAAAAAAATGCGTGGAGAAAATATCACTAAAGAATCTGCCATGGCAAAATATTATGCCAGCGAAGTAGCTGTAAAGGTTTCTACAGATGCAGTGCAAATATTCGGAGGTTATGGTTATACAAAAGATTTCCCTGTAGAAAAATTTTATCGTGACAGTAAGCTTTGTACTATCGGTGAAGGCACAAGTGAGATACAAAAAATAATTATAGCAAGAGAAGTACTGAAATAAATTATTATATTTAGTAACTTTTAATTATAACCTTAAAACACTATTATGAAACCTTTATTATTAGTTCTCATTGTTGTATTCTCAATTTCATTAATAACTCCTTCCTGCAAAAAAAAGGATGCTGAAAAAACTACAGCACAAAAGCTGCAAAATAAATGGACATTTTTAAACGCCACAGATAATAATCATTACTCAGGAGCAGATCATATTGTAACGATAAATGGAAATGCCGGTGATTATATGGATTTTAGAACAAATGGAAAGGTATACCTGCGTTTACAATCCTCTCTTGATACTTCCACGTATGTTTTATCCGGAGATACTAAAATTATATTTGATGGCACAGATACTGCAACCATACAAACACTTACTGATAATGCGTTAAAATTATATATTAAGGATATAGTAAGCGCAGGCATTTATGAAGAGATCACCTATAATTTAAGCAGATAATATATTTGCTGTAATAATAAAAAACCGGAAGACACTTCCGGTTTTTTGTTTTTTAAAACTTCTTATTGTTACTTTTTATCACCACCAAACATTCCGCCTAATTTATCTTTAGCAAACTGCTCTGCTTTTTCTCCCATTTCCCCGGGAATGTAATCTGAGATGTTATCTAAGAAGCTTCCGCCCTTTGATGCAGGACCTTCCGTGGTCCCGGTATCTCCAATAGGCGTATTTCCCGCCGTTGGTTGGTGTGGAAATAAATTATCTACAGCACCGGCCATCATGGGAAATTTTTCTTTTATAAATTCTTTTACCGTATTTAATATTCCATGTGATTGCTCCGGGTTTAATCCGTGTTCAGTTTGTAATTTTTGAATTAGTTCCTGCATAAATTAAGTTTTTTTATAGTTATCAATAATCAATCCATTATTCAGTGTCAAACCTGTCAACACTTTCAATCCCGGGTAATTTTTTTACATGTTCTACAAGATCTTCCAGTTCATCTTTATCATGTACATAAACTTTAATGTTTCCTTCAAACAAACCATCTTTTGCTTCAATGGTTAATGCATTAATATTGATCTTTAATTCTCCGCTTATCAGGTTGGTAATTTTATTTATAACACCTACATCATCAAGTCCGATTATTTTTATACCGGTAAGAAAAGAGATCTCTTTGTTCTTTACCCATTTTGTTTTTACAACCCTATGTCCATAATTAGATAACAATCTTGTAGCATTAGGGCAATTGGTCCTGTGTATTTTTAATCCTTCTCCCTGTGTTATAAATCCAAACACATCATCACCGGGAATTGGCTTGCAGCAGTTAGCCAAAGTATACATTATCTTATCACTGCTTTCTCCAAAAATGATCAGCTCAGTATCTTTTTTGTGATGGGATTTTGAATGTTCATGTTCTTTTTCTTCGTGAACAGGCTTTGCAATTTTAGGTGCAATTAGCTTTTCTCCTGCCACCGTAAATTCTTTCAGCTCTTTCAGATCAATCTTCTTCACTGAAATTTCATAAAGAAGATCAAGGGGAGATGAGAGTTTATAAAAGTTAGCAAGCTCTTCCATGTTTTGATAACTCATAGAAGCACCTATACCATCCAGCTTTCGTTGTAGAATATATTTTCCTTCTTCTGCAATGGTTCTTTTTTCTTCTTTTAATGAATCTTTTATTTTAGATTTTGCTTTCGTTGTTACAACAAAATTCAGCCATTCGCTATTTGGTTTTTGTTTTGCAGAAGTGATAATCTCTATCTGGTCGCCACTGCGTAATTTGTGCCCGATAGGAACTAATTTATGGTTCACCTTTGCTCCTATACATTTTACCCCAACAGCAGTATGTACAGCAAAAGCAAAATCCAAAGCTGATGCACCCACCGGTAACATTTTTACATCACCTTTGGGTGTGTACACATAAATTTCTTCTGCTAAAAAAGAGACTTTAAAATCCTGCAGGAAATCTATTGAGTTTGCATCCTGGTTTGCCAGTACTTCTCTTATCTGGTGAAACCAAATATCAAACCTGTTCTCATCATTGGTTCCTTCTTTATATTTCCAATGCGCAGCAAGGCCTTTTTCTGCAATATCATTCATTCGTTTTGTGCGTATTTGCACTTCAACCCATTTACCATTCGGTCCCATCACAGTTGTGTGCAAAGCTTCGTATCCATTGCTTTTCGGGTTGCTCAGCCAGTCTCTTAACCGTTCAGGCGATGGAGTATATTCATCCGTTATCATGCTGTACACTTTCCAGCAATCTTCTTTTTCTTTTTCAGGTACAGAATCTAAAATAACACGAATGGCAAACAGGTCATACACTTCCTCAAAAGCAACTCCTTTCTTTTTCATTTTATTCCAGATGGAGTGAATGCTTTTTGGGCGGCCATAGATCTCAAAATTAAATCCTCCCTGGTCAAGCTTTTCTTTCAATGGCCTTATAAAATCATTTATATATCGGGCCCTTTCTCTTTTTGTGTCGTTTAATTTTTGAGCAAGGTATTTATAGCTATCGGGCTCCATATATTTCATGGCAAGGTCTTCCAGCTCTGTTTTTATATTATACAAACCCATGCGGTGCGCAAGCGGTGCATATACATACACTGTTTCAGAAGAAATCTTTAATTGCTTTTCCCTCTTCATGCTGTCAAGTGTACGCATGTTATGTAAGCGGTCAGCAAGTTTTATAAGAATTACTCTTGGATCGTCAGTAAGCGTTAATAATATCTTTTTAAAATTTTCTGCCTGTTGCGAAGTGTTGGTATCAAGAACATTTGAGATCTTGGTAAGACCATCAACGATCTTCCCTATTTCACTGCCGAATTCTCTTTGTATATCTTCTAAAGAAATATCAGTGTCCTCTACCGTATCATGCAAAAGGGCACAAATAGTACTGCGAACACCGAGGCCAATTTCTTCCACGCATATCATCGCAACTGCTAAGGGATGTAGAATGTAAGGTTCGCCGCTTTTACGGCGCATAGTTTTATGGGCTTCTACTGCCATTTCAAAAGCAGTCCGGATCATTTCTTTATCTCCAGGCTTTAATTTTGTTTTTAAAACACGCAATAATGCCCTGTAATGACGAAGGATTTCTTTGCGTTCCTGCTCTTCGTTTAAATTATATTTCGGTATTTCTACTACAGCTTCCATTATTACGAATTTACGAAAAAATGAGCAGGGGTTGAAGCAGGGTGTGTGAATGAATTACAAATCATTCTTAATCGTCTTTTCTCTTTCCATCAAATCCATTACTTTTGCAGCCCTTAAAAGCCCATGTGGTGAAATTGGTAGACACGTCAGACTTAGGATCTGATGCCGCAAGGTGTGGGGGTTCGAGTCCCTCCATGGGCACACAACAATTGATAATTTGTCAATTGAAAATTGAGAATTGAATGGCAACAATTACAAGAGAGAATATTGGTTTATTGCATGATAAATTAACGGTTAAATTAACCAAAGAAGATTATTATCCTTCTTTTGAAAAATCAATTAAGGATTATAGCAAAAAGGCAAATATTCCCGGCTTTAGAAAGGGAATGGTGCCTGCCGGGATGGTAAAAAAAATGTACGGTGCTTCTGTATTTTATGATGCAGTTATTAAGGAAGTTGAAAAAGAAATCCAGAATTTTCTCACTAATGAAAAACCTGATTTTTTTGCGCAGCCATTGCCCATGAGCAGCGATCTTCGTCATCTCGATATGAATAATCCTGCGGATTATGAATTCCCTTTTGAGATTGGTTTAAAGCCGCAGGTTGATATTGACCTTTCAAAAGCCAAACTTACTCTTCACAAGGTGAAAGTAACGGATGAAATGATCAATGAAGAAATTGAGCGTTTACAAAACCGTCATGGTAAAATGCTTGATCCGGAAACTGTTACTTCAGAAGAAAATGTGCTTAATGTAAATTTTGTTGAAACTGGTGCAGAAGGAAATGCTATACAGGATAGTGTTATAAAGGATAATTCTTTATTGGTAAAATATTTTACCCCCACTTTTCGTGAACAACTAATGGGCAAAAAGAAGGATGACAGTATTGTTCTGCAATTAAATAATGCCTTTGAAGAAAAAGAAAGAGAATGGATCATTGGTGATCTTGGATTAGATAAAGACGATCCATCTGTAGGGGATAAGTATTTTAAGGTGACGATCACCAAAGTAGGATTGGTAGAAAAAAGAGAATTGAATGAAGAATTTTTCAATGAAGTTTTTCCGGGGAAAGAAATAAAAACAGAAGAAGCATTTAAGAATGAATTAAAAGATGAAATTCAAAAACATTGGGATTCCCAAAGTCGCGTACAACTGCACGACCAGATATATCATTTTCTTTTAGATACACCAATACAATTCCCTGATGAATTTTTAAAAAAATGGTTACAAAGAGGTGGTGAAAAAGAAAAATCAGAAGAAGAGGTTGAGGCAGAATTTCCTTCTTTCACTAATCAATTAAAGTGGACACTTATCAGTGACAAAATAATAAAAGAAAATAATTTAGAAGTAACACAGGAAGAATTGCGTGAAAATATGAAGAAAGAAATTCTTCAATATTTCGGGCAGATGAAAATGGATGGTGATACCAGCTGGATAGAAAGTTATATCGACAGGATGATGAAAGAAGAAAAGCAAGTGGATGCAAGCTATAGAAGACTTATTACTGATAAATTATTTACATGGGCAGAAGGCCAGGTTAAGGCGGAAGAAAAAGAAGTTACTTCAGAAGAGCTTACTGCTATGCAACACAATCATCATCATCATTAGTTGTCAGATGTGAGTTGTTAGTTGTCAGGATCTACAAGTCATTTAGTCATTAAATCATTATTTTTAATTTTGTAAGCCCCTTTAGGGGTTGGGGTATAATATTTGGGAACTTTCAACCCAATATTTTCTCCTACTAAATTTTAAATATGAATCACGGAAAAGAATTTGAAAAATTTGCCATAAAACATCAGGGCATCAGCAGCCATACTTTACATGATTATGTTCAGCATAATGTAACCAATCTTACCCCAAATATTATTGAGGAAAGACCAATGAATATTGCTGTAATGGATGTTTACAGTCGTTTAATGATGGACAGAATTATTTTTTTAGGTTATCCCGTAAGTGATGAAGTTGCGAATATTATCACAGCGCAACTTTTATTTTTAGAAAGTACAGACCGCACAAGAGATATCCAATTGTACATCAATTCTCCAGGGGGCAGTGTATATGCAGGTTTGGGTTTGTATGATACAATGCAGTTTGTTAGTCCTGATATAGCCACTATTTGCACGGGCATGGCAGCAAGTATGGCAGCAGTTTTAATGGCTGCAGGTGCGCCGGGTAAACGTACTGCATTAAAGCATGCACGCATTATGATGCACCAGCCTAGTGCCGGAGCAATGGGGCAGGCAAGTGATGTTGAGATAACTGTGAACGAAGTAAGAAAAATAAAGCATGAATTATATGAAGTGCTTTCTTATCACACAGGACAAACAGTAGAAAAAATTGCAAAAGATAGCAATCGTGATTACTGGATGACAGCTCCTGAAGCAAAAGAGTACGGATTGGTAGATGAAGTTTTACTGATCAATTCAAAAAAAGATAAAAAATTAAAGCCTTAATTATGAATTTTTATAATAAGCGATTTGTAATAATGGAAGAAGAGGAAGACCCAAAAGGAACTCCTGAAAATCCTATGGAAAAAATGATGGGAGGAATGATGTTCGATAAAAAATTTATTGAGCAGAGAAAAATATTTTTATGGGGAGCAGTAGATGATAAAACGGCAAAAGATATAACCAATCGTCTCTTATATTTAGAAGCAATGGATCCCGGAAAAGAAATCAAGTTTTATATAAATTCTCCCGGAGGCATAATTACCAGCGGTATGGTAATTTATGATACGATGCAAATGATCACCTCCCCGGTAAGCACTATATGCATGGGCATGGCAGCGAGTATGGGAAGTATCTTATTAAGTGGCGGTAAAAAAGGGAAAAGATTTATTTATCCGCATGGCGAAGTAATGATACACCAGCCAAGCGGTGGTGGCCAGGGAACAAGCGCCGACCTTGAAATTATGGCGATCCAGATTTTAAAAGCAAAGCAATTAGGTGCAAAAATTCTGGCAGATAATTGTGGTCAGACATATGATAAAGTAATGGAAGATTTTGACCGTGATTATTGGATGGATGCAAAGGAAAGTATGGCCTATGGCATCGTAGATAAAATAATGGATAAATTTTAAAGCAACATTCCTCTCAATAATATTGTCCTTTTAACACTGATGTTCGCATTGGTGTTTTATCTTTGTATACAATAAAAAATGTTGCTAACTAACCCAACATTAAATAATGGCTAAACAACAAACTTTACATTGTTCATTTTGCGGCAGAAACCGTGATGAGGTAAAAATCCTTATCGCAGGCCAGGAAGGGCATATCTGTGAGAATTGTGTAGAGCATGCCCAGGAAATAATCGGGCAGGAAATGATACACCAACCGGATAAGTCTGCAACTTCCAATTATAAGCTTTCGGTAAAAAAGCCAATGGAGCTAAAAAAGTTCATTGATGATTATGTAATTGGTCAGGATGATGCAAAAAAAGTTTTAGCGGTTGCTGTGTACAATCACTACAAACGGATGAATCAAAAAATTGATAACGAAGTAGAGATTGAGAAAAGCAATATTATAATGGTAGGCGAAACAGGTACAGGTAAAACTTTACTTGCCAAAACAATTGCAAGAGTTTTAAATGTACCCTTTGCAATAGTTGATGCCACTGTTTTTACAGAAGCCGGTTACGTTGGTGAAGACGTTGAAAGTATTCTCAGCCGCTTATTACAGGTTTGCAATTATGATGTTGCCGCTGCTGAAAAAGGAATTGTTTACATAGATGAGATTGATAAGATTGCACGTAAAAGCGATAATCCAAGCATTACAAGAGACGTTAGTGGCGAAGGTGTTCAGCAAGGCTTACTTAAACTTTTGGAAGGCACTGATGTATTGGTTCCACCACAGGGCGGACGTAAACATCCTGAACAAAAACTGATAAAATTAAATACAGGGAATATCTTATTTATTTGCGGCGGCGCATTTGACGGGGTTGACAGATTGATAGGCCGCCGGATAAATACAAATGCAATTGGCTTTAATGTAAATAAGGATCAGCAGGAATACCAGCGCAAAAATTTATTGCAGTTTGTAAATGCACAGGATCTAAAAGCATTTGGTTTAATACCCGAATTGCTTGGCAGATTACCTGTTGTAACATATCTCAATCCTCTTGATGCTATCACACTTCGCAGCATATTAACCCAGCCTAAAAATTCTCTTATAAAACAATACGTAAAATTATTTGAGATTGAAGGAATCGAACTTATTATAGATGATGAGGTGTATGATTTCATGGTTATAAAAGCTATGGAATATAAATTAGGTGCCCGTGGTTTACGCAGTATTTGCGAAAGCATTCTCACAGATGCTATGTATGAGCTTCCATCTCAAAAAGTAAAAAGCTTCCACCTTACCATGGAATATGCTCAACGAAAATTCAACATTAGTAAGCTTAGTATTTTAAAAGTAGCCTAATCTTATCTTTTTATTATTTTGTTGTAAAGGATTTGATAGCGGGCATATTTATTACATAGCATCATCATTGTGTATTTAATCCCGGGCCATCGTGACTCACTTGTACGCATACAAATAAGTGCATTCTTTTCCACTATTTTCAAACAAAGCAGAAATATAAACTGCATTTACTTTTTTTCATTTTATTTTTGCGTGCTTTTAAATTCACAACTCACAATTCTGTACTCACATGGTGGATGTAATTCTCGGCTTACAATTTGGCGATGAGGGAAAAGGAAAAATTGTAGATTATTTCGCAAAAAATTATGATGTAGTTGCCCGTTTCCAGGGTGGGCCAAATGCAGGTCACACATTATATGTAGAGGGAAAAAAAATTGTATTGCACCAAATTCCCTCCGGCATTTTTCATGAAAATAAAATTAATCTTATCGGCAACGGTGTTGTGCTTGATCCTGTTATTTTAAAAAGAGAATGTGAGTCAGTTGCCGCGATGGGAATTGATTATAGAAAAAATCTTTTTATTAGTCAGCGTGCGCATTTAATATTACCTACTCATCGTGCTGTTGATAAAGCCAGCGAGGTATCTAAAGGCAATGAAAAAATTGGTTCTACTTTAAAAGGGATAAGTCCTGCCTATATGGATAAAACAGGTCGTAATGGTTTAAGAGTAGGGGACCTGCTTGATAAAAGTTTTACTACACAATATATTAAGCTCAGACTTAAGCATCAAAAGCTTTTAGATAATTTTTCTTTCAATGAAGACATCTCAGTATGGGAAGAAGAATTTTTTGAAGGTCTTGAATTTCTAAAAGGCCTTCAGATTGTAAATGGAGAATATTTTATTAACGATAAAATTCAACAGGGCAAAAAAGTATTGGCAGAAGGTGCCCAGGGAAGTATGCTGGACGTTGATTTTGGGACCTTTCCTTTTGTTACATCTTCTAATACTATCTCTGCAGGTGTATGCTCAGGGCTTGGCATTGCTCCTCAAAAAATAAAAGAAATATTAGGCGTTACAAAAGCATACTGCACACGGGTAGGTAGTGGCCCATTTCCTACAGAATTAAATGATGACACAGGAGAGCTTTTAAGAAAAACCGGTAATGAATTTGGAAGCACTACGGGCCGCCCCCGCCGCTGCGGATGGATAGACCTGGTATCTTTAAAGTTTGCCTGTATGATAAATGGTGTAACCCAACTGGTAATGACCAAAGCCGATGTTTTAGATGCTTTAGATACACTGCAGGTATGTAATTCGTATAAAATAAATAATGAAGAAACTGATGAAGTACCTTTCCAAATGATGAGAATAAATATTGAGCCTGTTTATAAAAGTTTTGAAGGTTGGCAAACCGATATCACAGCAATAAAAAGTTTTGAGAACTTACCTGCTAAAATGAAATTGTATATAAATTACCTGAATGAAACTTTAAAAATTCCTGTAAAATTCATTTCCAATGGGCCGGGAAGTGGTCAGCTTATTGTGGCATTATGATTGCGGCTTAGCAACAGTATTAAATTAATATCTTAGAAAATATATTCAAATATTTTTGGCTAATTAAAAAACTCGTAGAAAATTTACATTATTAATCCCATGATATGAAATCAAAAATTGAAAAGAAGACTTCAGATAAAAAATCTATTTCTGAGGACGATGAAATCATTTCGAAAAAGTCATCTTCTAAATCTGATACAGATGAAGATGATGATGAAGATTTAGACATGGATGAAAAGCCGGTAAAAAAAGGGAAGACATCAGCAAAAAAAAGTAAAGGCGATGATGACGACGACGATGTAGATGATGTAGAGGATGATTGGGAAAAAACAGATGATGATGATTACGATCCTGACTTTGAGGAATTTGATATTCCAAAATCTAAGATAAAATCAAGTCCTGCAAAAAAAGGTAAAGGCGATGAGGATGATCTTGGTCTTGATGATGATTTTAAAACGCTCGATCTTTTTGATGACGGTACCGGAGTTGATGATGATGACGATGAGGATTTTTAATGATCCCATCATAAAAAATAGTGAATAGAAAGTTTACATCTTTTCCGGTGAATAATTTTATCGACGTTAAAGCTAAAATGTTGAATTGGGCAAACCATTTCAACATTTTTTGTTTGCTTGATAATCATCAATATAATTTTTCTGATCCTCAGTTTGAATGTTTATTAGCAGCAGGCTCTATAAAAGAGCTACAGTTTGTGCCTGGTGATGCTTTTAGCGATTTGCAGAATTTTGTTGAAGCCGGGAATGATTGGATATTTGGGCAACTAAATTATGATCTTAAAAATGAAATAGAGCGCTTGTCTTCTGAAAATTTTGATGCGATCCAATTTCCCGACCTCTTCTTTTTTATACCAGAGATTGTTTTAATCTTAAAGAAAGACAGTTTAGAAATAGGAGTGATTAAAAAAGATCCTGTTGTTATTTATGAAAATATTATTGCTGCATCAAAGGAACAGGAAAAGTACAATAGATTTATTTCTAAAATAAAAAATAGATTTTCAAAAGAGGAATACCTGCAAACTGTTAAGCAAATTCAACAGCACATCCATCGGGGCGATTGTTATGAAATAAATTTTTGCCAGGAATTTTATGCTGAAAATTTTGAAATGGACCCTTTGGAAGTGTACTTAAAACTCAGTCATCTTTCTCCAAATCCCTTTGCGGCTTTTTATAAATTGAATGACAAATATTTACTGTGTTCCAGCCCGGAGAGATATTTAAAAAAACAAGAGAATAAAATATTTTCACAGCCCATAAAAGGTACCTCTAAAAGAATTTTAAATGATATAAATGAAGATGAAGAAAGTAAAAAAATGCTATCACTTAGTGAAAAAGAAACATCTGAGAATGTAATGGTAGTTGATCTTGTGCGTAATGATCTTAGTAAAGTATGTATTGAAGGATCGGTAAAAGTGGAAGAACTTTTTGGAGTTTATACTTTTCCGCAGGTTCATCAAATGATCTCAACGGTATCAGGAACAATTGATAAAGATGCGAGGCTTTCGGATATTTTAAAAGCCACCTTTCCTATGGGTTCTATGACGGGTGTTCCTAAAAAAAGCGTAATGCAATTGATAGAAAAATATGAGAGGACCAGGCGTGGTTTATTTTCAGGAGCAATCGGGTACATAACGCCTGAAGGAGATTTTGATTTTAATGTAGTAATAAGAAGTATACTTTATAATTCTACTAATAAATATTTGAGCATACAGGCGGGTTCTGCAATTACTTTTTATAGTGAGCCGGAAAACGAATATGAAGAGTGTCTTATAAAAATTGAAGCAATGAAAAAAGTACTGGAGTGATTACTTTCTCTTATTAAAAATTTTTTGATTTGGGTATACCGTTTTAGTTTCAGCAGCATTAACAGTATTTAGCAGAACATGTACACATTCATTAAGAATTGGATATTTGTTGGCTACAAAAAGATCCATTTTATCAGAAGGTAACCTAAGATCAAATGCTTCACCTGAAGACATTACCATATCAAAGCCTGTGTTAAGCCTGTTGAACTCGGTTATATCCATAGAGAGATTTTTTGCAATGATCACTGAATTGTACTTGCCGGAAATGGTAAATACTTCAGTATTATTTGCATCGTCCTGCGAAACAACAGATTTAAAAGCATTACCTGCTTTTAAGGTTGTATAATCCAAACTACTACCCGGCGTGTTATCTCCTGATTCCATAATATAATGCGTAGCAATAAATTTCTTTACATGGTTCCTTGATTCTTCAGGCAAATAATATTGCAATGCCCAAAAGTTTCTTGAACCACTTTGCCTTATAGCACTGTAAAC
>JAYVEA010000197.1:0-30307 GCA_043749085.1 Chitinophagales bacterium | reverse complement strand
TCTGTTTTAAAAACATTCTTTATGGTAACATCAGGATGCACACTAAATAACCTGTCATATACTATATCATCTTTTGTTAATCCAACTAATTGAACTTTAAATATGGCAGGCTTTCCCATTCTCTCTAAAAATTCATTCGCTTTTGTGAATGCATTATATGCTCCGTCAATACAGGCTTAATGATGCCGCACCTTTGGGAACAAGGATAGATATGTGCTTCATAGAACAAATGTAGGAAAGAAGTTTGTCGTAATCAACCCTTAAGATTGCCGTATTTGCACCCGATAAAGTTTAATTAATGGCTGTAGGTTTGTGTTGTAAAAATAAATTATGACAACCGATACCTTAAATACAACAGAATTATTTGCTTCTCTTGATAATACAACTACAGAATTGCTGACCATAATTTCTTCAGTAGATGAAAAGGATATTAATACAGTTCCCTTTGAAAACAGCTGGACATCAGCACAGGTTGTTGCACATATTACAAGGTCAATCGACAGAATGGGAGAGGCTTTAAAAATGCCGGGAAAAATTACAGACAGAGAGCCGGATGAAAAAGCGGGTGGGTTTAAAACGATGTTTTTAAATTTTGAAAGTAAAATGAAATCGCCGCCATTTGTTTTGCCTGAGCAGGATGTTTATGAAAAAGATCTGCTGATTGATAAATTAAAAAATACTGAAAAGAAATTTACAGAAGCAGCCCATTCAACAAATCTATCAGAGTTACTTGATCTTCCTCCAATTGGTCAATTAACAAAATTGGAATTGCTCCATTTTGTATTGTATCATACCCAAAGACATATTCACCAGTTAAAAAATATTTTACAAAAAGTAACTCACCAGTAAACCACTAAACAAATAAACTATTAAAACTAAAATATATGACACAGATAAATGCTTATATAAATTTTGAAGGCAATTGCCGCGAAGTAATGACCTTTTATAAAGAATGTCTCGGCGGAGAATTGAGCATGCAAACCGTTGAAGGCTCTCCCATTGAGGCCCAATGCCCTGCAGGAATAAAACACCAGATATTACATGCAACTTTAGCGAAAGATGGATTAATACTCATGGGTTCAGATATGCAGGAGCCGGGTGGAAATTTTACTAAGGGAAACAACATTGCGCTTTCTTTAAGTTGCAGCAGCGATGAAGAGATCAAAACATTCTTTGCAAATCTTTCTGAAGGTGGAAGGATCTCCCATAATTTAATGCAATCATTCTGGGGTGCTACTTTCGGTGTTCTTACCGATAAGTATGGAATAAGATGGATGCTTAACTATGATAAGAATCAGAAAGCTTAGAAGTATATAAAGTATATAAGTAAATAAAGAAGGTGAATTACGAATTAAAAAAGTAATTGTTAATAGAAAAGTATAAAATAAAAATCATTCATGCTTACAATGAATACAGAAATAATGATAAATATAACTCCCTTACCGTAAGAAAACTTCTTAGCTTTATTATAAGCTGCTAACAAAACCAAGTTGCAAAAATTTACTTTAATATTACTATTCTTTATAATTGCATTTTCTACAGTTAATGCACAATTAAAAATATCTTCTTACTTATCCGTTCAATACAACAAAACCATTTATGATGTAACGTTGGGCAATAACCCTTCAGGTGTTGGATTGGGAATTGAAACTGTTTTTAATACCAGATCAAAATTTAAACCTGCTATAGAAATTACAGGAGATGTTTACCTGGAAGATGATAAAGTTTTCAGGATGACAACAACCGGTGAAGAACTGCAGAGCGTGGAAGGTGTGATAAACTTTTTCGCAGGCTCAATATTCACTTCTAACGAAAAGAGTTTTATATCCTTAATGGCTGGTCCCAGCTTTATTAATGGAAATACATTGTTTGGGATTAAACCATCCTTTGGTTTTTATTTTTCCAAATCACAAAGGTGGAAGGGTAAGATGTCATATGTCAATATTTTTAACAGGGACCAACAAACTAAAAAGGATTTGGGTATTTAAGTTTTGCTATTGCGTTAAAGTTTTTTTAAAAACTGCGTGGCTATTAAAAATTAAAAAGAAATCCAGAATTTATTGGATAAGAGAAGTTTTGGCGACTGGGACTGATTGGTAATTCTTTAGTTTAAAAATTGCTTTTATAATCCTGCATAACAGCATTGATAAAACAGCTCCGCAAAATGCAATACCCATATCTTTTTGTGCATCCCAAATATCTCCCTGCGTACCTAAATAGGCTATACCCTCCGAAGGAAAGAAAATATCTGCTACCAGCCACTCTAGTAATTCGTAAGCTGCGCTGAATGATAATGTTATTTCAGTGGGTAATACCCAGCAAACCCAGTCTGGCCAGTGAAAATGATTTTTAAAATAATCTCTCATAGGATAAGTCAGCATAAAGCCAAAAGAAAAATGAACGATCCGGTCATATGGGTTACGGACAAAATGAAAAAGATCTTTAAGCTTGTAACCAAGAGGGTTTTCCGCATAAGTATATTCTGCTCCATAAATATGCAACAGGATATAAATGAAAAATAATGTATAGCTAAGATCACTGAAACGAAATTTTTTAAAAGTAGTGATCAGTAACGTGATAAAAATTACTGTAAGTGTATTTTCAGTAAACCAATTGGAGCGATCAGGAGTATTGATAAATGTTACTGTCCAGCAAATAACGAAAATGATCAGGTAACTTTTAAGAAGAAGATTATTACGTGTTGTATGTTGGTCGGCAGTACTTGTTGTTGTATATACCATGATTATCTATACTAATTCCTGTAAACTATTTTTTATTTTACCGATAAGATCTCTCTGCAGCATTTTTTCAGCCATCAATATCATATTTTTAAATGCAATGGCATGCGATATCCCATGACCAATTATCACCGGCTTGTTTACACCCAATACAGGTACGCCGCCATATATCTCGAAATTAAAACGGTTAAAATGTTCATCATTAATTTCCCGGCGACTGACAATATCATAAATTGATTCAGCAAATTTTAAAATAACGTTACCTGTAAATCCTTCGCAAACCATCACATCTGCTTTACCGGTTAAAAGGTCACGGCCTTCAACATTGCCAATAAAATTTATCTGTTTGTTTTCTTTCAGCAAGGCATAGGCAGCCTGGGTTAAAATATTTCCTTTGCCTTCTTCTTCACCCAAATTAACAAGACCAACTTTAGGATCGTCAAAACCTAAAATATGTTTTGAAAATAAAGAACCCAGCAACGCAAACTGTGATAGATTTTCGGGTTTGCAATCTGCATTCAAACCCACATCAACCAATAAACCAAGTTTCCCATCTTCTCTTGGCATATAAGCGCCAATAGTTGGTCGCAGTATACCTTCAATTGCTTTAATGCTAAACAACGCACCCACCATCATTGCACCTGTATTACCTGCGCTGATGAATGCATCTGCTTTATCAGTTGCCAGCAAATGAAAACCGATTGCTATTGAAGAATGTTTTTTTTCTTTTAAAGCTTTTGTTGGATGCTCATGCATTTCAATAACCTGTGAAGCATGAATTATTTGAAGAGTATCAGTAGGAATATTATGGCGGTCTAGTAGTTCTTTTATTGCCGGTTCATCACCGATTAGAAGTAATGTTGTTCCGGCATTTTTATCCTGCCTGCCGGCAGGCAGGTTCTGCAGGTAAACTTCTACACCTTTTATGGCTTCCAAAGGCGCAAAGTCGCCACCCATCATATCAAGCGCTATCTTCATTAACGTTGGTTAATCAAAAAATAAAATTCCAAAACCTAAGTTGAATCTTCAAACTTAAATTTTGGAATAATAAATATATTAAACGTTTGCCAATCGCAAACGAAGGAATTAACTTCCTGCTTTTATCGGCGCTTTTTCTGATACAACTTTACCTTTGTAATACAGCTTGCCTTCGCTTACATGTGCACGGTGGCGAACATGCGTTTCATTGGTTGTTTTGTCAACGCTTAATGTTGGAGCATCTGCTTTATAATGTGTTCTTCTTTTTGCACTTCTTTGCTGACTATGTCGGCGTTTGGGATTTGGCATAACCTAAATTTTAAATATTATTTTATCTTATTTCTAAATTGTTCAAGCCCTTGTGATAACGGATTATTTCCTTTATTCACCTCTTCCATTTTTTTAAGCATTTCCAACACTTCTTTGTTGCACTGCGGACCACCGATCTCTTCTTCTTTACACCTTCTTTGCATTGGTATGCTGAGGCTCACAAATTCGTAAATCCAGTCTGCGACATGTAAATGACTTTCCGTTCTTGAAATATAATAAACATCCGGGTCCTCTTCCGTTTCATTCATCTCATCAGGATTTTCAACAAGCTTTACCACCATGTTGAATTCATCCCACAACTCCATGCCGAGATTATTTCCGCAACGGTCGCAAACCACATCTACATTTCCACCCACTTCAAACTTTAATATCAGGAAAGAAGTATTCTTTTCCAATGTTAATTTGATCTTTGCATGGCAGTTTTCAAAATCCGTTTGCTTATACTCCTGAAAGAACTTCTCATCCACTTCGTAATGATATTCATGCAAGCCGGGCCTCAATCCTACAAATGCAATATCATATTCACGCCGGTTTCCCATTACACACATTTTAAGGGGGGCAAAGGTAAGTATTTATCATGAGAAATAACGCCTGGAATTGAAGTTTGTTCTGCCGCCATTATCTTTACCATCCTTATGAAGACAAGGAACAAAGTTAGGAAGTGGAGATTGATATGGATCGGTAGTTTAACGCTAATAATTATCTTAATCAAAATATTTTCAGCTAACTCCCAATGGGTAGAAGCATTATATGCAACAAAGACCTATGCAGCTTTTTCTTCTTTTTTAAGGATAATATTTGGCTGCCTGCCCTTTAGTTTTGGTGATATATTGTATATTCTGGCAGTGACCTGGTTTATTTGGAAGTTGTGGCGATTTTCAGCAAAATTATTCAGGAGAACACTTAGCCGGCAATGGTTTGCTAATACCTGCTACAAATTGCTGATCATAGGTATGGCTGTTTATATTATTTTTAATATTTTTTGGGGAATAAATTATAATCGTAAAGCCCTTGCGGAACAATTGAATTTGCATCTTTCTAAAAAAGATACCACCGACCTGAAAACTATTGAAAGATTATTATTAATTAAAGTGAATGAAAGTAAGCAGGTATTGATAGATCAGCATACTCCTTATCCTGCCAATAAAGAACTATTTAGAAGGGCTTTTGTGTGTTATAAGCAGGCAGAAAAATTATATCCATTTCTTATCAATAAACATAGATCAGTAAAGAGGTCGATGTTCGGTTTATTAGGGAATTATTTTGGATTTACAGGTTATTACAATCCTTTTACAGGAGAAGCACAGGTAAACACACGGGTTCCCAGATTTATTTTGCCCTATACAACAAGCCATGAAATTGCTCACCAGCTTGGTTATGCAAAAGAGGAAGAAGCCAATTTTGCAGGCTATCTTGCAGCAACATCATCAACTGATACACTCTTTCACTATTCCACTTACCTTGACCTTTTTGTTTATGCCAACAGGCAATTATTTTTTCTTGATTCAGCAGCGGCAAAAAGTTTTACTACACAATTATTGCCGGAAGTAAAAGCAGATATAATTGAATGGAGAAAATTTTTAAATAAATATAGAAATCCACTGGAACCTGTTATACGCTGGGCCTATGGGAATTATTTAAGAGCCAACGAGCAACCGAAAGGTATGACCAGCTATGATGAAGTGATCTCTGACCTTATCGCATTTTATAAAAAGTATGGAAGGATATAGAGTTACATAGATCGTATTAATAAAAGAAGTAGTTTCATATATATATGTATTTTTTTTATAAAAGTTATTTATGGCATTAAGCAGGATATGGGCGGCCTTTATAATCGTAGCTATTAGTGCCGCTTCATTTCAATATATTTTTTCAGGCAAAAAAGATATTTACAGCAACATGGTTGTGGGAAAATCCGGTGACACATCTAAAACTAAAATCCTGGATTCATCTGCACTTTCACCGGAAGTAATTAATACTTTAAATGCATCAAAAGAATATAAAGCCGGTGAAAATAAAGTTGTAAGAACATCTGATAACAAGATCATTTCCTACCGTGAGCAAAGTGCAGATGGCATTATTGCGACATGTAAAACTGCTGTAGATATTTCTATAAACCTTATTGGTATAATGGCCTTGTTTATGGGCTTTATGAGTATTGCTGAAAGAGCAGGTGGTATAAGGATTATATCAAAAATTATAGGCCCGTTTTTTTCTAAACTATTTCCTGAACTTCCTAAAGGCCACCCCGCAATGGGGCACATGATGATGAATTTTTCAGCTAACCTATTAGGATTAGATAATGCGGCAACTCCATTTGGTATTAAAGCCATGCAGAGTTTACAGGAAATAAATCCTCATAAAGAAACTGCCTCCAATGCGCAGATAATGTTTTTGTGTTTGCATGCGGCAGGACTTACTTTAATACCTGTAAGTATTATTGCTGCCAGAGCGGCTTTAAAATCTTCTAATCCGACAGATATCTTTGTGCCATGCATGATCGCAACATTTGTTGCAACGATGGCAGCTATGTTAATGGTATCGTACAAACAAAAGATAAATGTTTTTCAGCCCGTAGTATTACTTTGGGTAGGAGGGTTATCGGCAATAATTGCAGTATTGGTTATCTATCTTAAATCATTAAGTTTTATTGGTGTGCAGACATTTTCAGGTGTGTTAAGCAATGGATTGATATTGCTGATATTCTTTTTGATAATTTTGGGGGCACTGTATAAGAACATAAATATTTTTGATGCATTTGTTGATGGAGCCAGGGGTGGATTTGAAACTGCTGTAAGAATTATTCCTTATTTAGTTGGGATGTTAGTAGCAATAAGTATGTTACGTACCAGCGGAACTTTTGATGTGATAATAGCAGGGATGAAAAATATGTTTTCTTATTTTGGAACCGATACACGTTTTGTTGATGGATTACCCACTGCTTTAATAAGGCCACTAAGTGGCAGCGGTGCACGGGGAATGATGATAGATACTATGAAAACTTTTTCTCCCGATTCCTTTGCAGGAAGGCTTTCCTGTATTTTACAGGGATCATCTGATACAACATTTTATGTGGTAGCGGTTTACTTTGGCGCGGTCTCAATAAAAAATACACGCTATGCAATAGGCACAATGCTGCTGGCCGATCTTATAGGAATTGTTACTTCTATTATTTTAGCATATTTGTTTTTTGGAAATACACTTTAGTCTTGCTTAAAATAAAAAAGCTGTTCAATTTTTGAACAGCTTATAATGAGTTCTTAAATGATTTTTAGTTATTAGTATAAAGAAGAAGTGACCTGGGCTTACTCGTATTTCCTAATTGACCTTTATATAAAACCGTGTAAGCTCTACCCCGGTTTAAAAAAATACTATTGGCGACATTAACGAAAACTTTTGCAATATCAGTTTGAGTACCGGTTGCCCGTACAGACAATGTATCTGTTGAAAGCGATAAAGGAACTGTATATGAAAAATTCAAAAATGGTGTGGCCGAAGCAGGTGATATATTTGTAAATATATTTGTCGCTCGTCTATATGAATAAACATCAACTGCAACAGGATCATTTAATACAGCATGTACAAATCTTAAAGTAAAATTATTCGTGTCAGTTAAAGCAAAATTATCTTTAATAAACATTTGTCTTGATTCGTTGGCAGTTAAAGCCTCGTCTGTTATAATGAAACTATAATAGCTACCTGCTTCCAGGGTTTTATTAAAAGACCCAAGGGTTATAGAATCGGGATTTACTCTGCCATTTACCGTAATCCTAATGGATTGTGGCCCTGCCGGTACAGCGGCATAAAGACTTGTAGAAACCGGAAAAATAGAATTGTAAGTGAGCTGCGAACCATTTATTTTCACACCATTTACATAAATATTAAAACTATCGCTCCCTTTAAACACTTGCCGGAAATTGGGAGATGCATCCACTACTTTTAAAAATGCCACTCCATCGGTTTTTGATACAGGATCAACAAGTTCCAATGTTTTTTTACATGAAGCCAAGGCCCAAACTGCACAAACAAATATTATTATAGAAATATATTTTTTCATTTATTAATTTTTATTGTTAGTATTATTTCATTGAGAACCACATCTCGTAAGTGCCATAATCAGAATTTTGATAGGCTCCAATCCTTGTTAATTCAGGTACATCATATAAAAATTCAGAATTAAATCTTGGTCTGAATCTATACACTAATTTATTATTATTGGTAGTTACTAAATTAATACCGGATGGCGGTGCAAAATCTGTATACACTTGTTTTGAAGTTGCAGGATCAAGATCAACGTAATGAAATTTGCGCATATCTACCCAGGTTTGCTGACATCCCCAAATGTATAATGCAATATATTTTTGCAACATTACTTGTGTTAGAGTCAAGTTTGCAGAAGATGAGGGAACAACTGCTGGATTTGAAAGAAAGACATCTGAAGAGTTAGCAAGTACATTTAAATCTTTTCCTGCAGGAATATTCTGATTATATGTAGTAATCAACATATCAAAATTAAGTCGGATAGCATTTTTATATGCTGCTAAAGCAATATCCCGGGAAGAGGGGTCCCCTTTGCGTACGCCAGCTTCTGCAATAATAAATTGCATTTCAGAAGCCGTCATCATAGGCCATGGACTTAAATCCTGATAAAGATATCTGGAAGTGTCAACACTTGGAGGGGAGGTTGAAGTAGGGCTGGGGTTTCTCCAGAAATTTTTTGGGTAATCCTTTGCCGAAAATCCTGAAGAACCGATATAAGGCAAAAACCCCTTAAATGTTCCATTAAGATTTTCACTAAGCATATACCATCTTCTGGGATCAACCACAGATTTAAAAGCAGTATTATTACCAGACATTAAATCGGCTATATAAGATCCCTGGCGAAAGACACCAATGTTGCCTCTGAATGGACCCCAATAATTATTTAGAGGCGATGTAAATCCACCCGCTACTTTTACAGTTGCATTATCATCATTAGTAGTCATTGCAAGACCTGCATATTTAATTGCAGAATCCGCATAAGCATAATTATTTGCTTTAAAAATATCTTTACTGCTAATGTCAATAAATGAGCGTGCTAATATTCCATATACAAACTTTTTCCATTTGGTTACATCACCATTATAAAAAAATGCATCTCCAATTGCAAGGTTAGCTTTGCTTACATTACCATCTGTTCTGTTTAAAAAACTTAAGGCCCTGTGACAAACCACTCTGCAACTATCATAAAACTCAGGCTGTGTATCATAATGAAATTGAGATAAATTTTTATTAAATGCTTCTTTTAAAGGAGCATCACTGTATTCATTAGTTAATTCTAACAATCCCCAGGCCCTTATTGCCCATGCAACTCCAACATAATCCCATTTCTCCTGCGCACTTCCTAATTCAATAATTTTATTTATGTTCCCACCTTGTCCGAAATAAAAAGTACCCCAAACAGCACCTGTATTATCAACACCTGAAGGAGGAATGTAACCCATTTGTCCATAACTATCACCACTGCCTGTAGAACTAAAGTATTGAATATAGCGTCCTATAAAAGTTCCATCTGTTACAACCCCAAATCCAGAACCTGCAGAGGCTGAAAAGAAAGTAAACCCACCAATAACCCCGGGTAAAATACTTTCAACAGGAGGAGCAAAAGGTGCATTAGGAGTTAAATATGCGTCATCAATTTTTTTCTTGCAGGAACCCATGAAAATTATACTCATTCCAAGAAAAAGTATTGATTTAAAGAATCTATTTTTCATATTATTTATTTAATTATTTTTTATTTAAAAATTTGCACGTAAACCAAAACTTAAACTTAATGGAGTAGGAGCGCTTCCATAATCCAAGCCATAACCGCCAATGCCGGATGTAGAAGGATTATTGGCGTTAATGGCAGGATCTGCACCATGATAATTTGTAAAAAGAATTAGATCGTTGCCTGTTACAAAAAAACTTAAACCTTTTAAACCTTTTACTCTATTGGCAATAAATTTTGACAGATTATATCTTAAGGTTACATCCCTTAATCGTAACCAGTTTACATCTTTTTGAACAAATTCTTCATCCGCCAATCCTACTCCAGTTGTAGTTCCATAGTATGTATTTGTAAAATAGGGAGTTACAACTATAGTATTAGCTGTTGGATTTGCAGTATTTTCCAATCCATCCTTAAGTACACCCTGAACTATTCTGGGAGTATTGCGATCTGAGGTCCTGGCGCTTTTTCCTAAATTAGTAAGAAACTTATCTGTTCCGTTATAAATATCTCCGCCAACTTTTAAATCCCATAAAAAGCTAAGAGTTATATTTTTGTACTTAAAAGTATTAATTGTACCCAGGTTAAATTTAGGGGTTCTATCCCCAATTAAAAAATTCGAACCACCAGTATTAAGTGCAACCCCTGTTGTAGGATCAATAAGGATTTGACCTGCATTGTTTCTTTGGTATAGATTGCCGGTAATCGTTCCCGTTTGATGTCCACGAATCAATCCACCCCTCACGTTGGTAATATAAGTATCTGAATTATAGAAATCATTTAGGATACCGATAGATTCCGGAAGCGTTAGTACTTTACTCCATACATGGCTGGCATTAAAATTAATGTCCCAGCTAAAATCTTTCTTTTTTATCGGAGTAATATTAATTGTTGCTTCAACCCCCTGGTTACGTAATGAAGCTGCATTAGCGGTATTTAAAACGAAACCTGTTGCATAACTGGCTCTATACCCCTGTGCTATCTGATCTAAACAAAGCGTATTATAATATGCTAATTCCAAAGAAATTTTACTCTTTAAAAACCTCATTTCAGTGCCTACTTCATAAGTGTGCTGGCGCTCAGGTTTAAGTTCTGGATTGGTACCGGTAAATCCATAAGTATAAGTAGGAAATACAATCGAACTACTGTTGTTATTTACAAAAAACGCCTGGTTTGAATAAGGATCGTTCAATCTTGCTGTGCTTGCAAGCGAACCCCTTAGTTTCCAGTAATCAACAACATTTCCTTTTTTAACCTCTGGAAAAATATCTGATAAAATTAAACTTAAGCTTACCCCGGGATAGTTATAATTCCTGTTTTTTGCCGGAATTGGTGAAGCACTTTCGAAGCGATGAGAATAAGTAAGGAATGCTAAATTTTTATAAGAAATAAACGCCTCCCCAAAAAAAGCTAACTCCCTTAAGATGCTAACATTTGGTAAGCCTGCATAGTTTCTTAATAAACGCTTTCTAGTACTTTCTAAAGTATTGCTGCTATCGGTGCTGGTAGAATCTTTTAGTTTACCGCCAAACACTGCAAATTGATCAGTCTCAAAATCCTGCCACATGGTGCCTCCTAAAACTCTTATATTAAAATTGCCTAAACTTTTTTTGGCAGTAGCAGTAATTGTATGATTATATCCTTTATAAGTTCTGTAATAATTATCCAAAGTACCGCCTTGTGCAACAGTTAAGAAAAATGATTGAGGGTGCGTAAAAACATAACCATCTGTTTTATAGGTATCATAGCCAAACCTTCCCGCTAATGATAACCATTTAAAAGGGGTGATATCAATCCCCAATGTTGCAACATAACGGGTTGTTACATCGCCACTCTTATTATGTTTTGCACTCCAAAGAGGATTATCAAAATCGGAATTATAGTTAGCATTAAACAATGTTAATTTATTTCCATAATCATTTTCATATTGCCTGATATCATTATTTGCAGGCCATGAGTATAGAGTTTGCAAATATCCATTAGCACCTTTTGTTGGTTTTACATTATCAGCTTTTGTGTATGCAATTGATGGGGTTATTGATATATATTTTCCAATCTTAGTATTATTAGAAAATTTAAAATTGTATTTAGTGTATGTATTGTAGGGTATTACACCCTGGTTATCCAGGTATTGACCGGATAATCTAAAGCCTACATTTGGGGTTCCAAATTCTAATCCTAAATTATGTGTTTGAGAAAACCCCGTTTTGTAAAAATGATGAAGATTGTCAAAAAGTTCTATATCACTGTGCCATACCGGACCGTATGATGTAAACTGTCCTAAAAGTGGAGGTGCCGGTGGAACACCATTTGTACCAGGACCATAATCATTATTTACTTCAGCAAAGCGGGTAATTTTTTGTATCCTGAAATTATTATCATAACTCACCAGAATTTTTCCTGCAGTTCCCTTTGCTTTTTTTGTAGTAATAACAACAGCTCCTGAATTTGCCTGGCTGCCATACAATGCTGTTGCTTCAGGTCCTTTTAATATGGTAACTGATTCTATATCATTCGGGTTGATGTCTGCCATACGATTTGTATTATCACTGTTCCTGTTATTACCATCAGAAGCAAGACCAATACCGCTGCCACTTTGTGAGTTTGTGTTTAAAGTTTGGTTATCCAGAATAATACCGTCAACAATAAATAAAGGTTGATTATTTCCTGACATAGTATTAAAACCTCTTAAAACAATACCTGTTGAAGCACCTGCTGCGCCGCTTGTTGGCGTAACAGTAAGTCCGGATACTCTGCCTTCAAGGCTATTTACAAAATTTTCTCTTTGCGTTTCCTGTATATCGCTGCCTTTAACATTTCCGACAGAATATCCTAATTCTCTTGGATTTCTTTTAATATCCAAAGCCGTAGTTACGGTTACCTCTTCCAGAACGCCTTGTGAAGTTTGAAGTGTAACATTTACAAACGTTCCGGTAGTTTTTATTTGTTGTGTTATGTAACCGATAGCACTGATAACAAGAATATCTCCCGAATTAGCATTAATTGAAAACGTGCCATTGGCATCTGTTTTTGTGCCTGTTCTTTTGCCTTTAACCAAAACTGTAGCTGATGCAATTGGATTATTATCACTTGATACCCTACCTGTAACTGTAATACTTTGTGCAGAAGTTGATAATGTAAAATGAATAAAAAGAAAAGCCATTATGGCTGTGGCAAACTTTCTCATATGGTTTATTTAGTTTAAACGAGTATTAAATTAATATTTAAGCAGACAATATATATATTATAGTTGCTGCTTTATTTAATAAATTGTTGATAAATAGAAATGTATTTTTTTTGAGTAATTAATTTCCCGTGATGGATAAGTTAAACAAGCGGAAAACTAATATTTTTTTTCATATTAACGCCTGCGCTTATTTTTTTTCTTTGGCAGGGAAATGGAATCTTTATCAATATTTGATTCACTTTCTTTCATATTTTCTGATCTGTCTTCTTCATCATTTTCAAAATAAGGCGAAAAGATATTTGCCATTTTTTTTGCCTGGTACACATTGCGGTTATATTTATTGCTTAAAATAATTATGGTAGCTGAGTCCTGTATAAGCCGCATAAGCATAGTATTATTCCCATGCCACCATCCTCCGTGAAAAATAATTTTTTTTCCATTGGGATAAATATTCATCCGCCATCCAAAACCATAATTTTTTATTCCAGGCTTTTCATTGCTGTAGGGAGTAAATGCTTCTTCTAATGTTCTTGCAGAAAATAATTGGTTATTATACAAAGCCTGGTCCCACTTTAAAAGGTCTCTTGTAGTGCTGTAAATATTTTTATCTCCAAAGCCTACATCTAAAAAACCCAATCCTTCTTTTCTTCCACGCCAGTCATAAGAAGGCATTGCCCGCTGAGTATCAGCAAGTGTAAAAACATAAGTGTCATTCATTTTAAGAGGAGTAAAAAAAGTTTGCTGAAGATATTCAGCATAGGTTTTACCGGATGCTTTTTCTATAATTAAACCTAATAAAGTATAGTTAGTATTGCAGTAACTAAAATGAGTATTGGGTTGATGTGATAATGGAGGTTTAAATTTTATAAGATAATCAAGTACATCATTATTATCGCAAAAAGTTTTTTTATCCCAACCAAGCTGTTCCATAAAATAAAGATAGTTCGGCAGTCCGCTTCTGTGATTTAATAACGATGTTACTGTTATACCATTATATGGAAAATCGGGAAAGTATAATTTTACATCATTGTCTAATCTTAATTTGCCTTGTTCAGCTAGTTTTAAAACAGCCATTGCAGTAAATGTTTTTGATACCGAAGCAAGATGAAAAGCACTGCCTTCTGTTAATGAATCTTTCTTTTCAAGATGAAAATATCCATGATATTTTTCAAAGATTATCTGCCCTTTTTTTGCAACTAATATTGCACCATTAAAGCCACGACCAATAAGGTTCGTATCATAAAAGGCATTTATAGCATTATAGTATCTTGTAAATTCCGCCTCGCTTAATTTACCCGGCGCATTTTCAGAATAAAAAAAAGAATCCTGGTTAGATTTTTTTGATTTGGTCTCCGAATTGGACCAACAGCCAACTAATAATATGGCAGCGCAAAAAAGTATCTGGATATTTTTCAAAAAGGATAATTGCAAATCAATAATTAGTTAACGGGTTATATTTGCAATATTAGTACAAAATTTATATGGCAGATAAAAAAACAACCAGTTATCCAAAAGAAAAAATAAACATTCTTTTTTTAGAGAACATAAGTGATACTGCGATAAAAAAATTTCGCGATGCAGGATATGTATCTGTGAAAAAAATTAGCGCTGCATTAAGCGAAGGTGAATTGATAAATGAAATAAAAAACGTTCATTTATTGGGTATCCGTTCTAAAACCCAACTAACAGAAAATGTTTTATCGCATGCAGAAAAACTCCAGGCTATCGGATGTTTTTGCATCGGCGTAAACCAGGTTAATCTAAACGCTGCAACAAAAAAAGGAGTAGTAGTATTTAATGCACCTTATTCCAATACCCGCTCTGTTGCTGAATTGGTTATTGCATCTTCCATAATGCTGATAAGAAGAATTCCTGATAAAAATAAAGCCGCACATAATGGCATTTGGTTAAAGGAAGCAAAGGGAAGTTACGAGCTAAGAGGAAAAACTTTGGGAATAATTGGTTATGGAAACATTGGTTCGCAGGTAAGCGTGCTTGCAGAATCATTAGGGATGAAAGTAATTTTTTATGATGCAGAAACCAAGATGCCATTGGGAAATGCAGAGGATAAAAAAAGTTTAAAAGATGTTTTAAGCAATGCAGATATTGTTACCCTTCATGTGCCTGATCTGCCTACCACTAAAAACTTAATTAACAAAAGCAACCTAAAATATTTTAAGAAGAATGCCATTCTTATAAATTATGCAAGAGGAGAAGTAGTAGATCTTGATGCTTTGAAAAATGCATTGGAAAACGAACAATTGGCAGGAGCGGCAATAGATGTATATCCTGTAGAGCCGGAAAAGAACGGAGATAAATTTACAACACCATTGCAGGGATTGAGTAATGTTATTCTCACTCCGCACATAGGCGGCTCAACTGAAGAAGCACAACAAAATATTGGTGAAGATGTAAGTAACAAGCTATTTAATTTTTTAGAAAAGGGAATCACAACTGGCTCTCATACTATTCCTGCATTAAGTCTGCCTCCGCAGGAAGGAACACACCGCATTTTGCACATTCATAACAATGTTCCGGGTGTTCTCTCTGAAATAAATACGCAGTTGTCAAAACATAAAATAAATATCCTGGCACAGTATTTAAAAACAAATGATGAAATTGGTTATGTGGTGTTGGATGTAGATAAAGGTTTATCTAAAGAAGCCTTAGAACTTTTGAAAAAGGTAAAGCAAAGTATCAAGGTGAGGTTGCTGTATTAAAAAGTCATTGGTCAATGGTCAATAAGTCAATCAAACAATTATCATAATACATAATGACCTATTGACTTTATGACTTAAATAAAATTAACGAAATGAAGGTTGTGATCATTGGTGGTGGTTTTGGAGGATTAAAACTGGCACGTTCATTAAATAATAAAGCAGGCTTCGAAATATATCTTTTAGATAAATATAATTATCACCAGTTTCAGCCATTGTTTTACCAGGTAGCAACTGCCGGCCTCGATCCAAGTAATATTTCATTTCCACTCCGAAAAGTTTTTCATAAAAGCAACAATGTGCATTTTAGGATGGCAGAAGTTACAGAAATAATTTCTGCAGAAAACCTGCCTGCCGGTAGGCAAAGTAAAGTGCTAACTAATATAGGTGAATTTAATTATGATGTTTTGGTTTTAGCTACCGGTGCTGATACAAACTTTTTTGGAAATCAGCATTTAATTGAAAATGCTTTCCCGATGAAGAGTACTGTTGAGGCTGTGCAGCTTCGTCACCGTTTGATACAGAATTTTGAAGATGCATTATCGGCAAAAGATGAAACAGAATTAAATCGCCTGATGACAATTGTAATTGTTGGCGGCGGACCAACAGGAGTGGAGCTAAGCGGCGCCATTGCAGATATGCGAAGATTTGTTTTACCAAAAGATTATCCTGAACTGGATTTCAACAAAATGAAAATTTATTTGCTGGAGGGCAGCCCGAAGACATTGGGAGCAATGAGTGAAAAATCCAGTAATGACTCTTGTAATTACTTACATAAGCTTGGTGTTATTGTTCATACTGATACTGTAGTAAAAGATTATGATGGTAAAACAGTAACGCTTCAAAACGCAGATCCAATTGATAGTGCAATGGTTATTTGGGCAGCGGGTATTAAAGGCAATGTGCCTGCAGGAATAAATAAAGAATTAATAGTTCGTGGCAACAGGATAAAAGTGGACAGGATGAATAAAGTTTTAGACTTTGAAAATATTTATGCCATCGGTGATGTTGCTTACATGGAAACTGAGAGATATCCGCATGGGCATCCACAGGTGGCATCTGTGGCTATTCAACAAGGAAAATTGCTTGCTTATAATTTGCGTAGAATGGAAATGAAAAGCCCTCATGTAGAAGAATTTGAATATCATGATAAAGGCACAATGGCAACAGTCGGTCGCAATCTTGCTGTGGTTGATATTCCAAAACCAAAGTTACATGTAAAAGGATTTTTAGCATGGATGATGTGGATGGGATTGCATCTTGTTTTATTGCTTGGAGTGAAGAACAGGTTTGCAGTTTTTAGTAACTGGGTATATAATTATATTACTTACGACCAGAATTTACGACTGATATTTAAAGAATTTTATCGCCCTAAAAAAGAAGAATAGTATTTTTTCTTAGTAGAATTACTCTTTAAATATGATACCGCTTACAGGCATTGCAAAACCCTGTATAGTTAACACTCTTTGGAGCCGCCTTTTATCTTTACAGTCCAATATCTAAACATAGACCATTATCCAAAAATCCATGAAAGCCCGCAGTTAACTGCTAAGCCCTGATTCTACTTTCAAGTAGTTAAAATCCAAGCCTCCTTCCAAAAGAGGCTTTTTTATTTTCTAAAATATTTTTACAAAACCGTTTGCAGGCATTACAAAACCCTGTAAGGTTACCACATTTTAATACTCACTATTATCTTTATAATCCAATATCCAGCGAAAAGATCACTATCCAATTATCCACGAAAAGCGCACGGCTAAGCTAACGCTGATTCTACTTGACAAAGTAGTTAAAATCCAAGTCCCGAAATTTCGGGGCTTTTTTATTTCAGGCTGTTTCCAATCCCGATGTCTTTTAAAAACGGCTGATACAGAAATTTACAGGCTTAACTCTTTCAACAGATCATTGAGGTCAAGCGACTGTGTGAACATGTCAATACTTCCATCAGGTTTTTGCGGCCATTCATTTCTTGGTCTGTCCCAATAAAGCTCTACACCGTTTTGATCCGGATCATTAAGGTACAATGCTTCTGACACTCCATGATCCGCCACACCTGTTAATGGATAATCTGCATCCAGCAATTGTTTATAAGCCACAGCAAGATCTTTTCTTGTGGGATATAAAATAGCAGTGTGAAATAATCCTGTGCTTTTTACAGGAGCAGGTGGTGCGTTTTTGCTATACCAGGTATTTAATCCGATATGATGATGATAACCACCTGCCGAAATAAATGCAGCATCACTTCCATAAGTAGTTACTAATTCAAAGCCAAGAATATCACAATAAAAAGCCATGGCTCTTTTTAGGTCTGCAACTTTTAAATGTACATGACCAATTCGTGTTTGTGGGGGTATAACGTATTTTTCCATAAATAGAAGTACAATTTATACAAATATTAAACGATGAAAAAATTCCATACATCTTTTGTATTCTTGTATCAAATTGAATTAATGGAATCAAAAGATTTTTTTGAAAAAGATATCACATTGGAAAACAACAGGGCAAAATTAACCGCGTTACAAGCCGGTGATATTTACGAGCTTGAAAAAGTTGCTTACGAGCCATCTTTATGGAAATTAGGTATGAGTAATATAAAAGAACAAAAAGACCTTGAAGAATATATTGACATTGCGTTGCAGGAAAAAGTGGCAAAAACTTCTTACCCTTTTTTAATTTTTGATAAGCAAACCAATTCAGTTGCGGGCAGTACACGTTATGGCAATATTTCTTTCCCCAATAAAAGACTTGAGATAGGGTGGACGTGGATCCATCCAAAACACCAGGGAACAGGGCTTAACAAGGCATGTAAATTTTTATTGCTGCAATTTGCTTTTGAGCAACTTCATTTCAATCGTGTTGAATTAAAAACAGATGTTTTAAACCAGCAATCGCAAAAAGCAATGAGAAAGATAGGTGCAAAGGAAGAAGGGATTTTTCGCAGGCACGCAATTACCTCTGAAGGCAGGGTAAGGGATTCAATTTTTTTTAGTATTACCAATGATGATTGGCCCGAAATTAAAACATCAATATTTAAAGAATTTGTGTAAAAGAAATTTTCTCATTTCAAAAAAGAAATAATAGCTTAGCCCTCCAAATCCGATTTACTGCCGAAAAACTACTGCTTTCATTGTTGAAGATACCTGCCATAATTCTACACTAAATTATTTATAATTAAATTTAATCAAAATGAAAAAATTATTTTTTGCATTGGCTGCAGTAATGCTTTGTTTCTTTAACTCATGTAAAGATTCCAGTACATCATCTACCAGTTCTGGCAATTCAATGAATGATTCAAACCTTGAAAAAAACCGCAGGGTTATGAAAGCTATTGAAACAGGCGATTCTGCTACAATTAATGGCTTAATTGCTGATGAAGCCGTTGATCACCAGGGGCCGAATAATATGGATGTTAAAGGAGGCGATAGTATAAGGCATATGTTGGCTGATATTCATAACCATGTAAAAAATATGAAGCTGGAAGTAATCGCGGATGCAGCAAACGGCGATTATATTTTTTCTTTATCCAATTTTTCCGGTACAGTAGCCGACGGGTTTATGGGAATGCCTGCAGGGGCAACAATTAATGAGAAAGGCGTAGATGTGGTAAAGGTTAATAAAGATGGCAAAATGGTGGAGCATTGGGGCTTTGTAGATGCTGCAGCAATGATGAAGCATATGAAAGACATGCCAATGGGTAATAAGATGGATAAAATGGAAATGAAAGACAGTACAAAAAAGTAATGAGTTTTTAAGCACTGATAAACCAAAACAAAAAGTCCCGGAATTTTCGGGACTTTTTAATTAAGTAACTACAAACCTGTAAGCCGGATTCTGTTCCCGAAATTAATCGGATGGCTATCATTTATCTTGCCGTTACATTACTGCAACGATCTTGCTGCCCACCCTTCCCGATATCCCGAATGTTCGGGAATAGTAAACGAGCAGTTTACCTTGCTCAGCAGTTGAAATAAATTCTTCGGCTGAACAAATCGAAATATACGTGGCATTACAGCACACAAGGTTTACCCATCCCGATAATTACTTATCGGGACCGTGAGCTCTTACCTCACATTTTCACCCTCATCCCGAAGCTTTGGGACAGTTATTTTCTGTGGCACTATCTTCCCGATATTGAAACCAGGACCGGCCATTAACCGGTGTGTTGCTCTATGCTGTCCGGACTTTCCTTACTAACTTTCATTAGCACGATAACCCGGTTTGTAGCAAGGCAAAGGTAAGAAAGAGGAATTATAATCATTGCACCGAACACTCAACAATAATTAAAATGATTTTTATGTTGTATATTATCAACACATCATGAAGACATTCTTTCAAAATTTTTATTATTCATTTCCAATACAGTTGTTGCTTCTTCATTTTAGAAAGGCACAGGTGTTACTAATTTTCTGGTTCATCCTTTTTTTAACGATTACCGGGAACTTTATGAAAATATTCGGAGCAAATGCATTGTTCCTTGCGCCTGAATACCTGGGTAATGTAAATGCTGCAAGCGCAGCTATTACAGGTATTGCCACCGGCATTTTTATGATGAGTTGGAATATCACCACCTTCATTTTGCATAGTCAGCGGTTTCGCTTTTTGGCAACCAACACTAAACCATTTTTAAAATATTGCCTTAATAATTCTATTATACCTGTTTGTTTTTTGCTCGTTTATTTTTTTGAAGCATTGTCATTCGACAGGAAAATGGAACTGATCCCCACTGTTGAATTTATTTTTATTGCAACAGGATTTATGGGAGGATTTATTTTACTGATCGCTATTTCATTTGCATGGTTCTTTACCGCAGACAGGAGGATTGTAAGAACATTTCAACCCGATCTTTCCGCATTCGGTAAACAAAAAAAATATCAAATACATAAAGGCGCTTTTGCAGAAAATGATTTTGGATTACCTGTAGGTTATTATTTAGGAACACGCTTCAAATTTATCAAAGCAAGAAAGGTAGGGCATTACAGCCGTGAGTTTGTAGATAATATTTTTAAAAGGCATCATTTTTCAGCCATCATTACTTTATTGCTGTCCTTTATTTTTATGATAGTTATCGGCTTTTATCTTGATAATAAAGTTTTCCAGGTGCCTGCTGCGGCAAGTGTCCTCATACTTTTTGCCTTACTGAATGCCGTGATAGGAGCGCTCACTTATTTTCTGCGAAGCTGGAACATGTTGTTTGTTATTTTACTTTTTATCGTTCTTAACCTGCTGTACACATACGATGTTATTGATCCCCGCAATAAAGCATATGGACTTAATTATACCAACTCCACACGCCCTCCCTATTCGTTGCAAAGTCTTGAAGCGATGAATACACCTGCAAAGATGGATGCTGATAAAAATAATATGCTCGGTATTCTCAATCGCTGGAAACTAAGGCAGGGAGAAGATAAGCCGATGATGGTGGTTTTTAATTTCAGCGGTGGCGGTGTAAGAAGTTCAGCATTTGCCATGAACATTTTACAGCAGCTCGATAGCATGAATGGCGGAGCGATCATGAAAAAAACAGTTCTCATCAGCGGTGCTTCAGGCGGAATGCTGGCTGCTGCATACTTTCGTGAGCTGGCAAGATTAAAAGCCAATGGCGAAAATATTAACCTGCAAAATAAAAGTTACATAAATGATATTTCACAGGATCTGCTCAACCCTGTTTTCTCTTCAATGATCGCAAGAGATCTGCTTTCGCCTGTTCAAAAATTTACCCTGGGAAAATATAAATACGTTAAAGACAGGGGGTATGCATTTGAACAAAAATTAAATGATAACACACATGATCTTCTTGATAAAAGTATTGGGTTTTATAAAGAAGAAGAAAGCAATGCACACGTCCCGCTGATGATATTGAATTCAGTGATAACAAGAGACCTGAGAAAATTAATGATATGCACACAGCCGCTCAGCTTTATGATGCAGACTGCATTTAGTGACAGCGCTTCCAACATGAGCGGACCTGATGCTGTTGATTTTGCCGCCATTTTTAAAGATGAAGATCCTATGAATCTGCGCTTTCTTACGGCGTTGCGGATGAATGCAACCTATCCCTATATCCTGCCCAATGTATGGCTACCTTCCAACCCCGTGATAGATGTAATGGATGCAGGTCTCAGGGATAATTACGGGCAGGAAACATCGCTTCGTTTTTTGCATGTTTTTAAAGACTGGATAAAACAAAACACACGTGGCGTTTTAATTATCCAGGTACGTGCCCGGCAAAAAGGAAGCTGGGATAACACGTATGTAAATGGCGATATTACCGGTATTGTCACCAAGCCGTTTACCATGCTGCAAACAAACTGGTTCATGCTGCAGGATTATTTCCAGGATGATGAGATAACGTATGCGCAACATTTTCTCGACAGCAATTTTCACCGTGTGGCTTTTATGTACATACCCGAAAAGGAAGACCAGGGTGCTACCATTAATTTTCATTTAACGGCCCGTGAAAAACAGGAAGTGATCTCTTCCCTGCAAAGAAAAAATAATGCAGAAGCTTTTGAGCAGGTGCAGCGATATTTGAAATAGAAGAAGAAAAATATTTTGTTACCTAGCTTAACAACTATGGTCATCATCGTTATGTCACTCACTTGTACCGCATACCAATTTGCAGCACGGAATGCATTACTATTTGGATGGGTTTTAGCAATAGGTTATTTTAGAAGTTAAACACTTATTATACATAATCAAATAATAGCTATGAGCATCAAAGAGATTGTATTTGAGTATATTCATATAAATAAGGGGATTATAAATTACGATGAGCTTTCTAATTTGGTGTTTAGTTATAAGCCTGATAGTGCTTGGGATAAAACACATTGGAGTTATTACCGTAGCCAGATAATATCACAAAATGGAAGATATTACAATCATTTTACAGAAACTGAACGAATAAATCTTAAAAAGCCATTAGAGCTTGAAAATAATACAGTAGACAATTCTAAATTTTTATACACAAATAATATGATAAAAAAAATTTCAAGACCAGCCTCGTTGGTTAAGCAAGGTGGATTAATACTTTATGCTACTTCACTAAAAGTTTCAGAATTGATAATTCCAAACTTTTATAGTATTGAGAGGCTCGACCCTGAGAATGCTAATGAAAAAGGATATCAAAGATTGCTTAACAAAGGAAGAGCAAAAAAACTTGCAGACTATATAGTTGCAGGACAAGAAACAAAGGATGCTTTTTTACCCACAAGTATTTTCCTCGCAACAAATAAAAATATTGCTTTCAATCATACGAATAATACTATCGAGATAGATATTGATGAAATCGGGCCTTTTAATGTAGTTGATGGGCAACATAGGGTAGAAGGATTAAAAATGGCAGCTGAGAAAGACAGTAGAGTTTTGGAATTTGAAGTTCCAGTAAATATTGCTGTTAATCTTTCGGAAATTGAACAAATGTGCCACTTTCTTATTGTTAATACTACGCAGAAAAGTGTTGAAGAAGGGGTAGCTCAAAGAATTCGGGCAAGATTAACAAAATCAATGGGAGTTGATGATACACCAAACCTGCCAAAATGGATATTCAATTCTGTTCAAAAAGGAGAAGATGAAAAGGCTTTACAGTATGTTGACTATTTAAACTGTGATAGAGATAGCCCATGGCAAAACAAAATAAGAATGGCAAACGATGATAATAGCGATGGAAGCATTAATCAAAAAAGTTTTGTAAAAGCAATTAAGAAATATATTTTGGTTGCAAATAATCCTGTTATCAACACAGAGAAAGAAGACCGACAACATAAAATATTTTTAAACTATTGGAAAGCTCTTACCAATATTCTTGGCGATGAGGAGCCAACTGTATTATTTAAATATAATGGTGTGGAATTATTTTGCAAATTTTGTGTGCCATTTTTCAACAAGATGGTTAATATGCCTGATTACAGAGTTTCAACAATGCAAACTTTATTAGAACAAGTTTTTGAAAATGTTGAAGGTGACGGAACTGGAGTTGGGCACACAGATTTTTGGGTAAAAGGAGGCACTGCTAGTGGTTTAAATACGGGAGCATTAAGTAAAATAAATACCGAAATGATAAAAGCACTTCATAAACCATCGGATATTAAAAAAGAAAAAGAAATGGAAGTATGAAAATTGAAGAATTAAGCCCTCTCCCAATAAATAAAGTCAATTTTAAATTTGCATCTTTTAAATCGGTTCCTAAAGACACCGGTTGTTATATTCTTGCAACTTTTGATAATGACATTCTTTACGTCGGACTTTCAGACAATTTATTTGAAAGATTTCAACAACATCTTGATAATTTTGAAAAAACAAAGCCAACTAAAGATGGAAAGGCGGTGTGGTTCTACTTTACAACATACGATTCTAAAAATTTGCCTAAACTTGAAAGAACCTGGTTAAATCAATTTTTAAATAACCATGGTAGACGACCTATACTAAATAAAGTGGACTCACCTATAAGTTAACCTCAATATCCAAAATAAATCTCAGTAGCCCCATAACCAAAGTTAGGGTGGTATTGGTTTATAAAGGTCTTCACTTCTTTTTTTGTTTTTAATATTTCGTGTATCTCATCTTTTAATTTACCACTTCCTACGCCATGTATCACAATTAAATTGGGCTGGTGATGGGCAACTGAGAGGTAATAATATTTCTCAAAAGTTTTTAATTGCAGGGTAAGTATCTCGAAGTTGGAAAGATGTTTCCAATCGTCACTAAGCTTTTCAATGTGCAGGTCAATAACAGAACGGGCAGGCTCCAGGTTTTGAACAACCTTTGATGCATCATAAATTCTATAACCTGCCCCAGAGAGTTTTGCAAAATCATATTTTTCCTGAACTGCTACATCAGGATAAGTTTCAAATAATTTATAAGAGAAGGTAGGCTCATTCTTCAGTTTTATCTCTTCTATCTTCTGAAACAATTGCTTTGCCTTTAATTTAAGAGAAGCCTCAAAATATTCTGCTTTCTTTTTATCAGGTGTTATCAATGAGAATTCAAATTCAAATTTTGGTGCATCATTCATCTGTTCAAATGGTACATCATGTAAATAAAAATCAGTGAAAGAAAATATCTGGTTCTTTAATTCAAAATCGGGAGCGCCTGCAAAAGATATCCAGTAAGAAAAATTGTATGGCTGTTCGGTTTGATTGATAAGATAAAGCTTGAAAGATTCCACCACATCATCATCAAAAACATCTTTATCAAACACAGGTAAAAAAGCAAGCCATACTCCATCGCTTACTTTATATTTTGAAGTTGCTTTTTCTTTTTTTATATCATCAATATATTTTTTCTCTTTCTTCTTTTCAAATAATTTCTTTCCACTAAATCTTTTAAAATAAGGAAAATCAATCTGGTCTATGTATACGGGAAACCTTACTCCGCTTACTTCTACCATCACCATCTTATCATTGATGATCTCCACAACTTCTCCTTCTTCATTGGAATGGAGCATTAGCACTTTATCGCCGATCTGGTATTTCATTAAGCAAAGGTAAGCCTCACCACCTAACCTCCTCTCTTCGGTGAGAGGAGGCAGTACATTAGAATATATTTCCACAGCCATCTTCCAAATTGTTCGGCATGCAATAATCAGCAAGGCAACTTGCCAGGTTATATTTTAAAGTTAATGTGGAAGCGATGTTGTTGATTTTTATTCTGAAGCACCGCTCCTTCTCTTTGGGAGAAGGAGTAAGGAGGACGAGGCTTTACATCGCAGCTTCCCCTTCATTCCTGTTGGCAAGCCTGCTATGTTTGTAACCGTAAGTAAAATAAATTGCCAGCCCTATAATGAGCCATATACCAAAGCGAAGCCAGTTGGTATGGCTTTCCTGCGACATTAAATAAAAGCAACTTAGTAAACCCATAACCGGGATAAGTGAAAAGTTTTTTAAGAAAGTAAGTACCGTAACAATGGCGGCAACCAACCAAAATATCAGCATAGGAATACCTTCTTTATAAAAGAGGTTTTTAAAATGTTCCGGCGCATACATGCTAATAGCAACAACAGCTGCAATAAACATTGCAGGAACAATAAATTTTCCATTGAGGTAAGGGACTTTAAACTTTGATTGCGGCTTTTCTTTTTTATTATGCAGGGCAAGCACACCGCCGCAAACCAGTACAAAGGCAAATAAAGTTCCTATGCTCGTGAGGGCAATCACTGCATCAAGATTTAAAAACAATGCCGGTATCGCAACAAAAAACCCGGTAACTATAGTTGAGAAGGAAGGTGTTTTATATTTTGGATGAATACGGCTGAAAACCTTTGGTAGCAAGCCATCACGGCTCATGCTCATCCAGATGCGTGGCTGGCCCAACTGGTAAATTAATAACACCGATGCAATAACAAATATGGCGCTCACTGAAATAATTCCTGCTATCCAGTTCGTTACAACCGAATGCTGGTCATGAAATACAAATGCCAGCGGATCAGCAACATCAAGCTTTGAAAAATTTGTCATACCCGTTAATACCAACACGAGGATCATATAAAGCACTGTACAGATTATTAAAGTATAGAACATTGCTTTCGGCAGGTCACGCTGCGGATCTTTACATTCTTCCGCAGTTGTTGATATGGCATCAAAGCCAATGTACGCAAAGAATACAGCCGACACACCGCTCATTACTCCTGCAAATCCATTAGGCATAAAATTACTCCAGTTACCCGGGTCAACATAAAATGCGCCTGCAATAATTACCAGCACAATCACCGCAAGCTTTATCATCACAAAAACATTATTTGCTTTTTTAGATTCTTTAATACCGATATAAACTATGTAAGTGATCAGCACAACTATCAGCAAGGCAGGCACATTCATTATTAATTTAAAACCACCGATGGATGGCGCATTTTGCCAGGCATAATATGCATTCTGTAAATTCTCATCAATTGCATTCAATGTTTTTCCTGTGCCATCTGCCAGCATAGACATAACATCATTAAAACCTGTGTGGGCGCTGGAATAATCCATCGTCATCCATGCCGGAATATGAATGTGAAAACCTGCCAGCACACGAACAAAATACTGGCTCCACGAAATAGCGACGGCAATATTCCCTATCGCATATTCCATCAACAGATCCCACCCGATTATCCATGCAAAAATTTCCCCGAAGGCAACATACGAGTAGGTGTATGCGCTTCCTGAAACAGGAACGGTTGATGCAAACTCCGCATAGCAAAACGCCGCAAAGCCGCATGCAACGGCAGTAAAGGCAAATAATAAAATTACTGCGGGTCCTCCATGAAAGCTCGCCGAACCAATTGCTGTGAAAACACCGGTGCCTATTACGGCGGCTATTCCAAAAAATGTAAGATCACGAACGGTTAACACTCTTCTCATTTCCTCATGTTGTCCATGCCCGTCTGTTAAGCCACGCTCTGCGTCTTTTAAAATAGTGCTCACTAGTTTTTTCCGGAAGAGTTGATTTGCCATGGCAGAGATTTTTGATGCGGTTAAATTATGTAATAAATTTTATTGAGCAAGCATTAGTATTTCATAGCATCATCGTTGTGTCACTCACTTCAACGGCATACCAATGTGGAACAAATCTTTCTATTTGGATGGCCATACAAAAGTTTGTAGATTTAACGTTTGCCAAATTGCGATGTAAATGTTATTAAACTATTATACTTAACTCACACATCTTTTATGAGAAATTAAAAATCAATTAAACAATTAGTTATTGATGAAACGATTTCAAACGGTGGAATTCCATCGTTTGAAGCCCTTACAATTTTAGTTAAGGAAAATTTTCCAAATAGTAAATGGCAACAAAGCCATTATGATTGGTATAAATCTCAAATAAAGACAGGAAAGATTGAGATAACTGACTTGTTTGAAGATGTGGAAAATGATGATGAAGAAGTTGTAAAAGAAAAAGTTGTTACTGAATTTGCAATTTCTATTGAGAAAGATTTGCAAATCTACTTATCAAAAAGATTATCAGAAATTGAGCCAGGGTTAGTTTTAATAGGCACGGAATATGGTACAGATGCTGGATTCATAGATATTCTATTCAAAGATAAAAACGGAAATTATGTAATTATTGAAACTAAGGCAGGTAAAGCAAAAGATGCTGCATTAGGGCAAATATTGGGATACATTGGTGCGATGATAAATACCGGAATGTCAAATTCAATTCGTGGTATTTTGGTAGCAAATAATTTCGAAAACAGGCTGACACTTGCAACTAAAGCTTTACCAAATATTTCATTAATAAAATATAGTTTGAGTTTTAGTTTTACTAAAGTTGAGTGAAAAGAAATTGGTAAAATTTTATATCAACTCGGCAATACCTTCCTATAAACTTCAATCTTCTCTTTCACACTCATTCTTGAATATCGGGGAGAAGACGATGGCAATACAATTGTGTTAGAAAGCCAGGAAAAAATTTCTTAAATACTTTTTGTACAAAGGCTTCGACAAGCTTAGCCTGACAACATTCTAACCCAACTCTATTTACCTTACATACTCTAATTACTTATTTAATGCTCCCTGTTTATTAAATACTCGGCTAACTCCATCAATGGCTTTTTTCTTGCAGAAAGAACCGCAATTTCATCCAGGTGATGCATTGCTATTTTGTAATATTTATCCTTTAATTCTTTTGCCCATGCATCAGCTTTAGTGCCTTTATAAATATTCAACACCTTTTCAACTTTAGAAATCTCGTTGCTTTTATTCAGATCAGCCAATGCCTTCAATTGCGCTGCAGTAGCCACTTCCATAGCATGTATGGATAAAAATGTTTTTTTATTGGAAAGAATATCACCGCCAACCTGCTTGCCAAATTTATCCGGATCGCCAAAGGCATCTAAATAATCATCCTGTACCTGGAAAGCAATGCCAAGGTTCTTTCCAAATTCATATAAATGCTTTTGGTTGCCTTCTCCTGCGCCTCCTAAAATACCGCCAAGCTGTAAACTTGCAGCAAGCGCTACTGAAGTTTTTAATTCGATCATATTGAGGTATTCATCAAAACTTACTTTCTCTCTCTTCTCAAAATCCATATCCAGCTGTTGCCCTTCGCAAACTTCTTTTGCAGTTTTATTGAAAAGCCTGATAACTTTTTGCAGGCAATCTTTATTTATTTTATTTACATAATCATATGCTACTACCAGCATTACGTCACCTGCAAGCAAGGCAGTAGATTCGCCAAATCTAAAATGAACCGTTTCCATTCCACGCCGTAATGGTGCCTTATCCATTATATCATCATGTATCAAAGTAAAGTTGTGAAATAACTCGATGGCCGTAGCAACATGCCATGTATCCGGATTTATTTTGTTCACCAGTTCATTACCCATCAAGCACATAACAGGTCTTATTCTTTTGCCACCAAGGGATAAGATATATTGAGCCGGATCGTATAAAGAAGCAGGCTCATTTGGAAAATGCCTTACATTAAATTTCTCTTCGAACTGTTGTAAAAATTCCTGGAATGAGGTCATATTTTTTTGAAGTAAGAAGTATGAAATAAGATGTATGATTATATTTTCTTTTCGAAATCCTGCCAGGTATCATGCAGCTTCCATAATTTGCTGCCGATTGTTTCAGCTTTATTCATAAAGTCATTAAATACTTCTTGCGACATATAATTACAATCTAAAGCTGATATACACCATGACTTTGTTTCTTCTAACGAACCATTTGAATTTACCAAGTGACTTTTGAAACTATTGATATAAATTCTTTTTCCCCAGCCTTCTGCAATATTGGCTTTTACAGAACGTGAGGAACGCCGAATTTGATCGGTTAAGCTGTATTTTTCTTCTGCAGGAAATTTTAATGTTAGCTGAAATATTTCTTTAGCAAGTTGTCTTGATAAATTATAAATCTCTAAGTCAAGAAATGTTTTTATGGGCATATATTTATTTCTTTTGTCTATCTTTTTTCTTCTTACCTCTTACTTCATGCTTCTTACTTCTTCCTTCTGAGTTGCTCTCCGGCTTCAGCACCCATTCATAATCCAGCTGCCGTTTGGTAAGGTTTGCAGCAACAACTTTTATGGTAACGATATCGCCCATTCTAAATTTTCTGCCGCTTCTTAATCCTACTAAAGCATAATCTGTTTCGTTCAATCTAAAATCATCATACTCTGAAAGGTCTCTAACGGAAACAAGTCCTTCGCACTTATGCTCAACCGTCTCAACCCAAAATCCAAATGATGATACGCCGTTAATAACGCCTTCAAATTCTTCACCCAAAAAGTCCTGCATGTATTCAACCTGTTTGTATTTATTGGCACCTCTTTCCGCTTCCATTGCTGATCGTTCTTTATCGCTGCAATGCCTGCATTTCTCTTCCATTTTTTTATCAAACAAAATATTCTTTTTAAGAATACTTTCTAAAACACGATGCACTAATATATCCGGATAGCGGCGGATAGGAGAGGTGAAATGACAGTAATGTTCAAAGCCTAAACCATAGTGCCCAATATTTTCTGAAGTGTAAATTGCTTTTGCCATTGTACGTATACCAAGCTGCTCTAACACATGCTGCTCAGGCCTTCCCTGTACATCCTTCAGCATTTGGTTGAATGATGCAGCAACTGCGGCCTCATCTTTCAGATCGAACTTGTAACCAAATTTTCTTGCAAAAGCCACAAATGGTTT
>JAYVEA010000196.1:0-3818 GCA_043749085.1 Chitinophagales bacterium | reverse complement strand
GTTAAATAATCTTCCTCACTGCTGATTGAAATTTTTTGATTGTCTTTTTCAAAAATGCCACGGGTTATATAGGCTTTTTCGAGGGCTGCTTTAAGAGTATCCAGTTGTGTATCGATCTCTTTTTGAATATCTTTTTGCTGGCCGGATAATTTAGCGCCGGCATAAGCTGGTGTTTTAGGAGGAGCTTTTACATTACCCTGTAATTTATCCAACTGATCCTGCAATGCATCACGTTCTTTGATCTTTGCAGTTAATTCAGCTTTTGTTCCCTGGAAATTATCATTGATCTCTTTATTTAAGGTTGATATTTGTTCATTCAGGTGCGGTATATCAACTTCAAAAACAGTAGCTGATTTTTTACTATCCGGATTGGCTTTTATTTCAGCAAGCTTAGCGCCGGTTGTTTTCTTTTGCTGTGAATCAATCTCTTCTTTTAATACTTGTGCAAATGCATCCAGGTCTTTGCCTTTATAAGTGAAATCAACATTAATTTTTTTACCCAGGAATTGCCCAAAGGTTGTGATCTCTGAGCGGCCTAATTTTTTATTTACTTTATTTAAGAAGTCTTCATCAAAATCCTTTGTATTAATTGAGCCGCCTGTTTCCTGTGCCGTTTTAACATCAGTTTGCTTGGTAACAAGATCTAAAAACTTATTATTTTCTCTTTCAGAAATAGCTGTAGATGCAATTGCCTGCGCCTTTTTATAGAGAGCAGCATTATAATCCAAAATCGCTTTGGTTCCCTGCTGCGTTAAAACATTTTCAAGTGTCAGCGCCTTGCCATATTCACCCATTAAATTTTTAAGGTCCGTTAGTGCCCGTGCTCTTGTTTCGTCAGCTAATGTTCTATCCTTAATTATTCCAAGTAAAACCTGTTCCTTGGCTCTGGCTTGTTCCAGTTCTTTATTTGCTTCATGCTGCGCTTCTGCTAAGAATTTATTTTTTTCTGCCAGTACGGATGTTCCTCTTATTGCATCGGTAATTGAATTGGAATATACTTTCAATCCAACAGCTAATAAACCCAATACACCAACAAAAATGCGGAAGTAAGGATTTTGCATTACAGTTAATAATGCACGTTTTGCAGCGGTTAATCCATTTGTAACAAGAGCTAACGCACGGGTTGCATTTGTCTGACCACCCAATAGCAATGTAAGAACAGGAAAAATAATTCGTTGCAATGTTAGTTCTGCCCGTGCAATGATCATTTCCTTATTAGCCAATGCCCAGCCTGCCGTGTATAAGCCAACCATAGCAATCAATGCCGGGAAATTAGCTGTGATAAAAAACAATACAGTCGCCAGTAAACTTAATACAGGGAACAGCTTTTGACCAATCTGTACCTCCAGCGCTACAAGCTTTTGTTTATATGCTTCTATTTGTCCGGATGCGCTACCTGCAAAAATAGCCGCCTGTCCCTTCACTCTCTTTCCCACGTCTTCCATTACTACAGCAAACTTTTCTGATTCAGTTTTTGCATCCCTGATATGAATACCGTAATCAATTAAAAATTGAGCTCTACCTCCGCCAATAGCCTTTACCAATGCCTGTGTGGTTTCTGCAACGGTTTGTCCACGTTGAGCTGCAAGATTTACTGCGAGATCAGTTAACTGCAGCATCTGGTCAGTAGATAACTTTCCAAATGTTACCAGCTTTTGTGTAGCCTCTCTCAGATCGAATATTGAGAGAAATTGAAATCTTTGTTTTAGGCGGTCAAGGTTTTTATTGAGAGTATCGAAATCATTTTCTTTACCTAAATTTTTTACTACCTGTTCAAACCGTAATGCAGACTTTTCTGTTTCCTCAAATTTATCTATCCCTTTTTCTATGAATTGGAATGCCGATTGTATACCAATAAAAGTTAGCAGGAAGGATGCCGCATGGTGCCTCATATTTTTAAATCCTTCCGAAATAGAGTTGGTAAACCTTTGACCAATATTGCCCATGCCGGCAAATGAATTATTAATACCTGTGGTATATTCTCCCACCAATGTTTTGTCTGCCGCGAATTGTCTTCTGAATGCCTGTTCCTGTGCAGATAATTCTTTGTATTTTGTAATGGCTTGGTCAAAATTGAGATCCTTTCCTCCAAAGCCTATTATTGATTGTCCATTTGCATTTTGTATTAACGGACGCAAAACCTTCATTTGGGCAACTATATCCTTATAGCTTCCGGCAACTGCGGCGTTTCCGGCTGCCTCCTGTTTTTGCTGGCTGATCCTGGACTGCACCAACAGCTGCTCCGCCTTCATTTCATTAGCGGCCTGTTTCTTTGCTGCAATTAATTCAAGCTCTTTAACTCTTGCATCAGCAAGCGCCTGTGACGCTCTTTTATATGCTTCAGATTCCTGACCTGCTGTTGCTGCGGTTTCTGCCGCTGTCTTATTAAGATTAAGTTTTGCGGTCCGGAGATTCTCAAGATCCTTAGTAAGGGTTTGAAATTCTTTATGCCGGTCATCAAAACCTACAGTTTGCAGGTCATATATCTTGGTTACCTTGTCTAGCATGATCAGATAGTTTCGGATTTGGTTTGTTGAAATTGCTCTTCCATAGAATGATCAAAAACGCTGTTCATATACTCATCTATTTGTGGTTGGCCACCTACGAATGCAGACTGTATCATATGCTGCCTGGCACCGGTTTCAGAGAATCGTTTTGATGCTTGTGTGCTCATCCCTTCCTTCATCCACTTTTTTATTGTTGCAGCAGCTGCGCCTTTTGCTTCTTTATCTCCTAATCCTCTTGCCAAAAAATATTTATAAACAAAGGGGAATTGTTTCATACTAGCGCTGGCTGCCGGCACACCTTCATTTACATATTTGGTGTAATCAATGGCAAAGCCTTCCATCACATTTGCTTTGCCAGCTTTATGTATTTCAGCAGTTAATGAATTTTCCAAAGCGCCTGATAAGTAATGGCCCTGTGCACTGCTCTCTTTTCTTATCAATTGATTGATCAATGCTTCAGCGCCCCGGTATATTTCTTCAATCGTTAGCAACAGTTTCAATTTTATTGGTTGAATAAAAAGTAGAGGTGAGGGATACTATTTCTGATAAGAACATAATTACCTGCAAAGCAATATTCATGGGGAGATCACGCATAAATTCCATTTTTTCCGGATCATTATATATTTGCGGCTCATCTTTTTTTATCAGGTAGTAAGAACATAAAGGAAGCAGGTAATTGTAATTGCCTGTAGAGAACATTCGTAGATCATTCATCAATTTTTTTGCAGTTTCCAACTCATTATAGGAGATGATATCATATTTCAAATCCGGTGCCTGTAGTATCCACTGTTCTCCTTTCCAGGCAAATTCTCTTTCAGGCTGCAAAGCGATATCATCACTAACCAAAAGTGAAAGATTGCTGTAGTATATAGCAGCTGCTGTGTCTAAGAATTTACTTTCTTTTAATGCTTCCGGAGTGCAATTGATAAAGAAGCTGAGCGTTTGGATCATTGTCTCCTCTTCCAGTTCATTAGCAGCAAATTCCTTATCGATACCTTCCATTTCAGCAATCATTTTTTCTCTTTTATTCAGTTCCCTGCCATACAGGTTATAAAAATCTATCCGCTGTCCAAGGGTTAATTCTGAAAGTGAAGAGGGAAACGTTACCGGCTTATCATTAACAATTATCTTCATTTGGAATGTAAGTTATTAAATTACATTTGATATTTTAAGCAATCCATTATATTTGTGATGCAGTTGATGCGGGGGAGGTTGCGATTTTCGCCGTTTAGGTTTTGTGCATTAGCCGGGAAAATCGCAATAACAGCCATAGTTCTTTGTCTTGAAAAGACAGAAAATAAAATTTGCCCA
>JAYVEA010000195.1:0-3828 GCA_043749085.1 Chitinophagales bacterium | reverse complement strand
TTTCCGGAACATTTAATGGTCTAGCTAATACTCAATATTATGTTGAAGTTTTTTCAAATGATGTATGTAATGGTGATACAGCAGGAGTAGATTATTTTTCTAATGCCAGTTATAAATACGGAGAGGGTAGAACTTATGAGGCAACCTCAGCGCCCTTCACCACCGATGCTAGTGGTAATGGTACATGGTCAGTAAGTTTTTCAATTACCAATACCACAGGCAGGTATTTAACCGCCGTGGCAATTCAAAATGCTGCAAATTTATATAATACCAGTGAGTTCAGTATGTGTTATGATATAAAATCAGATTTTGGAGATGCACCCGACAGTTATCATACACTTGCTGCTAATTGTGGGCCACTTCATGCAAATGTAAATGCCAATTTAATAATAGGAACTACAGTAACTACTGAATCCGATGGGCAACCATCAGTACAGGCAAACTTAGATACTGATGAAGGTATCAGTACATTTCCATCTTTAACCAATAAATCTGCATCGTACACTTTATCAAATATTCCTGTAGTAAATACAACCGGAGGTTCTGCAACTTTATATGCATGGATCGATTTTAATGGTAATGGTTCATTTGAAGCCTCAGAGTATACGTCTGCCACAGTTATTAACAATGCAACTACAGCCACTCTAACATGGAACCTGGCATCTTTTACCTGCGAAGGCACGCTTAAATCTGGCATTAGTTATTTAAGAATGAGGCTTACTACCGATGTATTAACTGATAATGCCGGTACAACTAATGTAGATGAAAGATGCTATGGAATTGCAAACAATGGTGAAGTAGAAGATTATAAATTATATATCTCCGGAGTTGATTATGGAGATCTTCCTGCAACTTATCCGGTAGCTACTGCAGCTTGTTTAGAAGATACCGCCACAGCTAAAGTGTGGGCAGGAGTAACGAAGCCGGGTACCGAGTGTACACAAAAATATAGTGCTGATGCAACAGGTGATGGATCTGAAGAAGATGGATTAACAACAGCTATCGGCGCATCAGGAGGAACCTTTAACTGGGTAATACGGCTCAATGCCAACCAGGCTGCAAAAACTGTTTACTTTGGATTATGGTTAGACTGGGATAATAATGCAAATTTCACAAGCGCAGCAGATGCTTTTTATAGTGGTAGCGCCGTTGTTACAGGTGTAACAAATAAAAATGTATCTGTTTATATACCATATGGAGTAACCAATGCAGGATTTAGACTTATTGTTTCGGATGCGCCGATTACGATAGGTATGTACAACGCAACTTTTACAAATGCTGAAGTAGAAGACTGGACCCTTTTAAGAATACTTAGTGCGCCCGGCAATATATTAATGGGAAGCCATCAAATAACAGGAAATCTTTTAAAATGGAAAAATACTTCGGCGCTCGCTGTTACTAATTATATCGTAGAAAGAAGTATTGATAATTTATCATGGGCATCTTTAGGATCTGTAAATTCTTTATCAGGCAATAACGCTTCAGTGCAATATTCCTATTCTGATGTAAATCCTAATAAAGAAAATTACTATCGCATTAAAATTACTTTGGCAGATGGCTCTTATCAATATAGCAATATAGTGCCGCTGTTTGATAATAATAATAATATACTGCCGGTAATAATCTATCCTAATCCAGCAATAAATACACTAACAATTCATACAGCTAACAGTAATTATACTGGCTTTAAGATGCTTGATCCTACAGGCCGTGTCGAGATGAGACAGGAAATAAATTCAATTAATACTGTGGTTGATATTTCAAATATTGCTGCAGGTACTCATCTTATTAAATTTAGTACAAAAGATGGCATTGACGAGGTGCAACGGTTTGTAAAAATTAAATAGCATTAAATAAAATAATTACGCTCATCTTTAATCTTATAAACTTTGTTTTATAAGATTATTTTTTTATGACGCCTGAGCGACATCAACGGCTTATTTCTGTTCTTAATAAAAGACAACCCGATATTACTGTTGTGTTGGAAAATGTTTTTGATCCGCATAATGTTTCTGCTGTTATGCGAACCTGCGATGCTGTGGGCATTCAGGATGTATATATTTTAAACAACAGAATTCCTCCACATAAAAAATGGGGCTACAGAAGTTCTTCCACAGCAGCTGAATGGCTTACCATTCACCAATTTACAAACGTAGATGAGTGTTTTGTTGAACTAAGAAAACGCTATACAAAAATGTACGCAACACATTTGAGCAATGAAGCAATTCCTCTTCATCAATTGAATTTAACCGAATCTGTTGCTTTAGTTTTTGGTAATGAAACATTTGGTGTGAGTGAAGAAATTACAAAGATGGTTGACGGCACTTTTATTATTCCGCAGGTTGGTATTATTAAATCATTGAACATTTCTGTTGCCTGTGCTGTTACGTTGTATGAAGCATTCAGGCAAAAACAAATTGCAGGGCATTATGATGAGCCAAGACTTGGTGGAGAGCAATTAATTGGCTTGAAGAAAAAGTGGGGGATTAAGGAATAATTTTTTTTGTAATTCATTCTTAAAAAAATCATTACTTCTCGAAAACTAAATTATCACTTCCCTGATTTATCTCCCCACAGATCTTTCATTACAGCATCCAGGTCAATTAATGCTTTGGAACAATCACCATAAAATGAAGAACCATGCATGGTTGCCAGCGTTTTGGGATTCAGATCAGCCAACTGTTTTAGCAGTCCGCCGGTATTATGATTATATGGCACATAATCCATCAGCGGACTTTTTTCCAATTCAAGCATGGATTTTTTATGTCCTTCTAAAATGTCTACATCTGTTAAATGAGTAACGTCTCCGTTTTGATGAAAAAGATCGGAACATAGAAGGGTTTTATTTGTTTCTTCAAACATCACTCCTGCATCCCATCCATGCGGAAGGTGAGGAGTTCGTATAAAACGGTAACTATATTTCCCGGTAGAAAAAGTTTCATTGTGCCGCAATGGCTTTGAAGGCCTGATAGCGAAGTCGCTCATATTGATTATTGCTCCTACTTCACTGCATACGGCCTGTGCATGGGGAGCCACCTTCAGCCAGTTATTTAATGCTCCGCATTCATCCACTTCATAATGGCTGAACCCTACCCATCTTATTTTTACAGGATCAATTAAAGTTTTTACAGCTTCATGCAGTAAAGGGAACATTCCCTGCAAACCTGCATGGTACAAAAGCGGTTCATCATCTTTTATCAAAAAGTGATTGAACTGAATATTAAATTGAGGAGCAAATATTGAAATGCGATACAGGTCGGGAGCAATTTCATTTATTTTGTACATAGCTAAAGTTTATAAGTTAGAGAATATAAAACTTAGTTTAAAAGGACGGGTTGTAAATATATTATATTTCCTGATTCCTTACTGTTACAACAATTTTTTATGTAACCGTGTTCCGCTTTGCACAAGGCTTGGAGGAAGACATGGCTAAAGAAAGAATATATTTTAGTTTGCCAATGCTTTAAGGCACAAGGAGCTAAGCTACAAGCTGCGCCTCATTCTTGCGCCAGCGACGGGTTATATTTCTGTTGCGGGATTGGCTTCTGTTCCATCAAATGAAAGAGCAATTTGTGTAAAGGTTTATACGCTAACCATTATGCAATTTAGGTAACGCAAAGAAAACGAAGTAAACGCAAAGTTCGCAGAGAAAAACTTTGTGTCCTTTGCGAAAAACTTAGCGCTCTTAGCGATACTTAATAAGATATATTTTGAATCTCGTCCTCATTTTAAACGAGTATCTATGTAATTAAAAAGGTCTTAGATTAGAAGTGGTCTGAAAGCCACACATATTTAAATAAATATTCTAAATCTAAGACCATGATAAAA
>JAYVEA010000194.1:0-3836 GCA_043749085.1 Chitinophagales bacterium | reverse complement strand
ACCCATTCATTTTTATGATTCTTAACACCAATGCCTACCCTGTCAGCATCAGGATCGGTTCCTAATAAAATATCTGCATCCAGTTCTGTCGCCTTTTTTAATCCAATGCTCATCGTTTCTCTTTCTTCAGGGTTGGGATAACTTACCGTTGGGAAATTTCCATCAGGTGTGGCCTGCTCTTCCACGATATGAACATTATTAAATCCATATGCTTTTAAAACCTGCGGCACCAGCATAATTCCTGTTCCATGAATGGGGGTATAAACAATTTTAAGATCATGCTGTTTTTTACACACCTCCGGATAAACACTGAGATCCTTTACCATCTCAATATATTTTTCATCGATATCTTTGCCGATAATTGTTATATTTATTTCTCCTCCTTTCCACTTTACATCATCCAGGCTTTTTATTTTCTCCACTTCAGTAATTACATTTTTATCATGCGGCGGAACCAACTGTGCGCCATCATCCCAATAAGCTTTATAACCGTTATATTCTTTTGGATTGTGAGATGCTGTACAAACTACTCCTCCCTGGCAGCCAAAATAGCGAATGGCAAAACTCAATTCGGGCGTAGGCCTCAGCGATTCAAACAAATAAACTTTTATATCATTCGCAGCAAAAATATTGGCAGCTATTTCAGCAAACTCACGGCTTTTATTCCTGCTGTCATGCGCAATAGCAACTTTTACTTCTTTAAAAGATTGCTTTAAATAATTAGCATATCCCTGTGTTGCCATACCAACTGTATACCTGTTCATACGGTTTGTACCTACACCCATAATTCCACGCAGTCCTCCCGTACCAAATTCAAGCTCTTTATAAAAAGCATCTTCAAGATCAGCAGGATTTTGCTCCTGCAATTTTTTTATCTCATCTCTTGTACCCTCATCATATGATGGTGAAAGCCAGGTATTAATTCTTTCCAGTGTTTTGCTATCCATATAATTTATTTTTGAATGAGGGAAGTTATTGAATTTTGATTATTTGAAACCCGAAACCATTTACTGCCGTATTTTTATATAATTAGCTATTACCCTATGCGACTAATTATTGTGGTTATTTGTTTACTCGTTTCAAATGTTACTTATTCCCAGGCTATTGTAGTTACAAGGGTTGACTCCACACATTATCAGCAGATCACTGCTGCGGGATATACACTTTATCCTTACAATAAAAAACGTGTACAGTTTGTAGCTGCTGCAAATATTGCAGCTTATGGAAGTATGATGATCGCCTTAAATGCCTTTTGGTATGTAAAATATCCACGCAGTGGTTTTCATTTTTTTAATGATGATGCAGAATGGCTGCAGGTTGATAAAGCCGGCCATACTTATACTTCCTATATTGAAGGCCGGGCCGGGATTGAGGCATGGCGCTGGACAGGTTTGTCAAGAAAAAAAAGAATCTGGATAGGCGGTTTGACCGGTGCAGCTTATCAAACTATAATTGAAACCCTTGATGGATTTTCATCAGAGTATGGCTGGAGCTGGGGAGATTTTTCTGCCAACATTTTGGGAGCAGGAACTTTAATATCGCAGGAGCTTGCCTGGGATGAACAAAGAATTAAATTAAAATTTTCTATTCATAAAAAAAATTACAAGCAAACGGATCTTGAAACTAGAGCTAAAAGTTTGTACGGTTCATCATTCGCTGAAAGTTTAATAAAGGATTACAATGCACAAACTTATTGGGTAAGTGCCAACATCCATTCGCTTTTTAATATTTCAAAAGTTCCTAAATGGTTAAGCCTGTCTGCAGGCTATGGTGCGGAAGGTTTGTTTGGGGCAAGAAGTAATATTGCAAAGGATATAAATGGAAACGTAATTTTCAACAGAAGTGATATTAAACGTTATCGCCAATGGTATCTTTCTCCTGATATAGATTTTACCAAAATAAAAACCAATAAAAAAACGATTCGTTTTCTTTTCGCCTTTTTAAGTGCATTTAAATTTCCGGCACCTACCCTTGAGTTTTCAAATGGAAGTGTTAAAGGACACTGGATATACTTTTAATTTTCTGTCACACATCCATTAGTTCCTGAGTTTTTTTTAGATATTTTTATTTGGGCAAGGCATTACAGAAAATTATTAGATTTGTACCAGCTCTTTTCATACCTAAAACTAAATAACATGAACTTCCTACAGCGCATTGAACTTTGGGGTGACACGCATCACCCGAAGTGGCTTGATATTATCCGCATAGCACTGGGCTTATTTCTTTGTTATAAAGGGATCGACGTATTTCTAAACATGAGCGATATAACATCAACGATGAAAAACAGGGCGCCATTTGGTTCCTTTGCATTTTTGATGGCTGCACAATATGCTGCATTCGCACATGTTATTGGTGGCATTTTGCTTGCTTTAGGTTTATTTACCAGGCTTGCATGCCTGATACAAATACCTGTATTGCTCGGTGCAATTATATTTGTAACCAGCAACCACGACATGCTAAGACCATATTCGGAATTATTTCTTTCTATTTTAATATTGTTATTACTTATTTACTTTTTAATAGTTGGTAACGGGCCTTTATCATTTAAAATACCGGACGAAGAAGATAAAACTAAACGGCATCCTAATTCGACTACTTAATTAAGTTCCGGTGGATGTTTTTTATAATTTATGTTTCACAAAATTACTGTAACTGCCTGCCGGCAGGCAGGTTCGTGTTTGCTAATTCGTGTATATTCGTGCCATGCCAATCATCCAGCAAATATTATTTCTTCTGCTTACCATTGTTGCCGTTTGGCTGTTTTCAAAAAAAGCAAAAGAGATCCGCAGAAATATTTTATTAGGGGTTGATGAAGACCTGAGTGATCGCCCTGCAGACAGATGGAAGAATGTTTTACTGCTTGCTTTAGGTCAAAAGAAAATGTTTCGATATCCGTTGGTAGCATTTATGCATTTTATTATTTATGCAGGCTTTATCATTATTAATATTGAAGTGCTGGAAATTGTGCTGGATGGTATTTTCGGTACCCACAGGATGTTTGCTGGTGCACTCGGTAGTTTATATTCTTTCATCATTAACTTTTTCGAGATTTTAGCAATCGGTGTTATTGCAGTTTGTATTGCATTTTTAGCAAGAAGAAATATCTTAAAGCTGAAGCGCTTTATGAAACATGAATTGGATGGCTGGCCACGAAGTGATGCCAACTACATTCTGATCACAGAAATATTTCTGATGACTTTTTTTCTTACATGGAATTCTGCTGACAGGGCTTTGCAGTTAAAGGGTAACATACATTATGCTGATCATGGTAATTTTATTTTATCAGGATTGATTGCTCCATCTCTGCAACATCTTTCGTCATCAACATTAATTGGTATTGAAAGAATATGCTGGTGGCTGCACATCACAGGTATTTTTGCATTCTTAAATTATCTTCCTTACAGTAAGCATCTTCATATTTTACTGGCTTTCCCAAATGCATATTATGGCAGACTGGAACCCAAAGGTAAAATGGAAAATATGCAAAATGTACAGAACGAAGTCGCCTATATGTTCAAGCCCGAACTGGCTCCCACAGCGGCTGAAGATGCAACACATAAATTTGGCGCCAAAGATATTTTTGACCTTAGCTGGAAAAATTTGTTAGATGCTTACAGTTGTACCGAATGCGGAAGATGCACAGTTGCATGCCCTGCCAATAAAACCGGTAAGCTTTTAAACCCACGAAAAATAATGATGGATACCCGTGACCGCATGGAAGAAGTAGGAAGAAATATAAATACCAATAAAATTTTTGTTGCTGATAGCAAAACACTTTTACACGATTATATTACTACTGAAGAACTGCGGGCCTGCACCACCTGCAATGCCTGTGT
>JAYVEA010000193.1:0-3840 GCA_043749085.1 Chitinophagales bacterium | reverse complement strand
CAACAATTACCGGGCGCTCTGACTTGCTGATTATTTCTGCAGCTTTTTGTAATACCGATTCATCAGCCCTTGCTCTTTGAACTGTCCAAACTTTTTTCATGAAAAAATTTACAGGAAAATCATAAGCTTCTGCCTGCACATCCTGCGGCATGCTTAATGTTACTGCACCTGTTTCAGCAGGAGATGTGAGGATGCGCATTGCCTGTGGTAAAGCAGTGATCAATTGCTCCGGTCTGTTTATCCTGTCCCAATATTTTGATACGGGTTTAAAGCAGTCGTTCACAGAAACATCCTGCGAATATTGATTTTCCAGTTGTTGCAACACAGGAGCAACCTGGCGTGTAGCAAAAATATCACCGGGCAATAACAGCACAGGTAAACGGTTAATGGTAGCTGTAGCTGCACCTGTAATCATATTGGTAGCACCCGGACCAATGGATGTTGTACATACAAAAGCACCCAGCCTGTTTTTCATTTTTGCATAAGCAATAGCAGTATGCACCATTGCCTGCTCGTTGCGGCATTGATAATATTTAAAAGATGGATATTGGAATAATGCCTGCCCGATCCCCGCTACATTGCCATGTCCGAAGATGCCAAAGCATCCTGCAAAAAATGGTTGCTCTATTCCATCTCTTTCAATAAATTGATTTTGCAGATACTCAATTGTTGCCTGTGCTACTGTTAGTTTTTTGGTTGATGACATGTTGATATTTTTATTGTTACAGTCCACCTCTCGATACAATGAATTGCATTACCTCTTCATAATACGGCATATCATTAGCACATCCCTGTTTTTGTACAACCCATGCACCCGAAGCATTTCCCATTCTACATGATTTATACAAATCCCATCCCTGCAAATAACCATAAATAAATCCACTTGCAAATGCATCACCTGCGCCTAAAATATTTAATATTTCAACAGGGAAACCCGGCACCTCTTGGTGCTTACCATCTTTATAATGAATAGCAGCACCCTTTGCTCCCTTTTTTACGATCAGTATTTCAGGACCTGATTGTAGAATTTTCTTTATTGAGACTTCAATATCACCTGTGATCTTAGGAGCAGAAATTTGCTGATGCTGAATACTTACCTGGTCTGCACTTTGTAATGTAGCAGCTAAAATTTCTTCTTCAGTACCAATAGCGATTTTTACCCTTGGCAGTAATGCTCTTACCATTAAACCAAAGGAACGTACATCTTTCCATTGATCTGCCCTGAAATCAATATCCAATATAACGTCAACGTTATTTTCAACCGCAACTTCGGTTGCATAAAAAGCAGCGCTCCTTGTCGGTTCAATATTTAATGCAGTGCCCGACATTTCGAGTATGCGATATTTACTTATATCAGCTGCAATAACATGATCAATCGTTAACTGGCTGTCGGCAGCGTTATCACGATAGAAAACCAAAGGAAATCTATCCGGTGGTTCAATACCCAATACTACAGCACTCGACCTTGCACCCTGAATGCGGGGAATAAAATCTGTATTTACTTTTTGCTTTTTTAAAAAATTAATAATAAAATCTCCGACTTTATCATTACCTACTGCTGTAAGCAATGTGGCGTTACCACCCAATCGGCTAGCACCCACTGCTATGTTTAATGGTGAACCACCAACCAAAGCATCGAAGCCTTTTATATCAATAAAATCAGCCCCAATATTTTGAGAATAAAGATCAATGCTGGATCGCCCGAATGTGATGAGATCAAATTCTTTAGCCATTCTTACTTTTTATAGATTATTCATTTCTGCCGTTACCATAGGTATTCTTGGATCTTTGCCATTCCATGAATTATAGATCCATTCATGTTGCGGATCAGTTGTATTGTTTAATGCCTGGTCGCTTCCTGCTAAAAAATTTAAATAATAACAATTATAGCCATGGCCTGCCACTACAGGATGATAACCTTTGGGAACCATCACAATATCATTTGTTTTTACCTGCATCAATTCATTGAGTTCACCATCCGATGTGTACACCTGCTGAATAGCATATCCTGTTTCTTTATCAATTTTGTAAAAATAAAATTCTTCAAGACAAGCTTCGATAAGATTACCATCAGCATCCACTTTTCTTTCGTCATGTTTATGTGCAGGAAATGAACTCCAATTGCCGGAGGGTGTATACACTTCTACAATTACTAACTTGCAGCTTCCAAATCCGGGTTCAATCAAACTGTTTATCTGCCTTGTAGCATTATCTCCTCCACGAATTTCAATGGCTGCTTCTTCAGGTGTTTTAAATTTTGCAGGTTTGTCTTCGTTAACTAAACACCAACCAACCGCAATATCCAGTACATCACTTTCTGCTGTTAATGAAAATGAAGTATGTCTTGGTAAATATAAAGTGTGAGCTATGCCCGAAAAAACATCTCTTCTTCCATTGATCGTTTTCCAGTTTCCTTTATCTGTAGTGACTGAATAATTACCGCTTAATAAAATAATTCCATATTCATTTTCACCTGTATCGCCTTGCCACTGTTCACCTTTTTTCATTAGTCTTGCTTCAAAATTTAAGTGTGCCCATTCAGCATCTTCTGCAGAAACTTTCTGATAAACACCAAAATCTTTTGACGGGTGACTTACTAATTTGTATTTTTTATCTTTTATCATTTCTGATTAAATTATTAGAATTAAGTATTTTACCCGTAAACTTTTTTGTTTTTTCATACATTTCTTTTACATTTTTTGCTTGATCAAAAAAAGTAACAAAAAAATCAAGGCTACAAAAAAAAAGCTAAAAATTTGAATATATGTCTAAAATGAAATTAGCTCAAACATTTGAATAAAGCCAGGCTATGTGCGACTTACCAATTAAAAATATATCCGAACATTAGTAACACCAATTTCATTTCTTAACCCCATACATTCAAATTTTATTAACGCTTTTTTTCTGAAGCCGACTGAAAACCCGGCGTTTGTGAATGTTCTACTTTATCTTAATTATTGATGAGGCTTTACCTGTTGCCCCCAATACTTCAAATTTATTGATCAATAATTCTTTACATGCTTTCATATATTCTTTACCTGGCACAGCAGGATCAAAAAGTTCAGGCTGCTCAATAAAGAATTTGCGATGCACCTTTGCCCATAGCAATCTTATATCAGTGGCAATGTTTACTTTACAGATTCCGTAGCTGATAGCTTGTTTAAGTTCCTCATCAGTAACACCACTTGCATTTTCTAAAAGTTTACCTCCGTAATTATTGATTTCCAAAACATCATTTTTATTAACGCTTGAACTGCCGTGTAACACCAGCGGATAATGGGGCAACTGCTCCTGAATATCTTTTAAAATATGAAGCTGCAATCCTTTGCCACCACTAAATTTATAAGCACCATGACTGGTACCTACTGCCACTGCAAGACTATCACAACCTGTTCTCTCAACAAATTCTTTTGCCTGTTTCGGATCGGTGTAAAAAGCTTTTTTTGCATCAATATCTATTTCATCTTCTACACCACTTAATACACCCAACTCAGCTTCTACTGCAATATTTTTTTGATGTGCTTTATCAACTACAGCTTTGGTTCTTTTTACATTTGTTTCAAAGTCATCATGCGAAGCATCGATCATAACAGATGAATAATTATTATTGATAGCATCAAAAATATGTTCCTCAATTCCATGATCTAAATGCAAAGCAAAAACAGTTTTGGGATAAATTTTTGCTGCTGCATTCACCATACCCATCAGCATTTCTGCATGTGCATAGTTTCTTGCTGCAGGTGTTATTTGAACAATGATCGGAGTATCGGAATATTCTGCTGCTGAAAACAATCCATGTATTTGTTCCATGGTAAAAACATTTACAGCAGCAATTGAATA
>JAYVEA010000192.1:0-12241 GCA_043749085.1 Chitinophagales bacterium | reverse complement strand
GAACCATTTACAAATGCCCGTGCAGCTGCATCATTTAAAACAGTAAGAGGATAATCAGGATGGTCGCAATTATGATCATACGCAATAATTTTTGTAGTGATACCAGCAGTCTGAAATGCAGGTCCGAGGTTATTCTTAATAAAATTAGCCTGTTGCAGAGCTGTCATAAGCAGGCTGGGATTATTCCCGGGATTCAATGGTTCATTTTGCGGAGTTATGGCATCAATGGTAATTCCTTCTGCCTTCATCTGCTGAATATATTTTACAAAGTATTGTGCATACACATTATAATATTGCGTTTGCAAACTTCCTCCTATTGAACTTCCATTGGTTTTCATCCATACAGGTGGCGACCACGGACAAGCTAAGATTTTGATGGAAGGATTGATCAGTAAAATTTCTTTTAATAAAGGAATAAGATCCGCTTTGTCAGGAGTAATACTGAAGTTGGTAAGATTAATATCTGTTTGCCCCGCCGGGATATCATCATAACTGAAAACTGATGCATTAAGATCTGATGCACCAATGCTAATTCGTAAATAACTAACGCCAATTGAATTGCTGCCGCTGCCAAATAATTCCTGCAGCAGGTTTGATTTATCACCTGCACTTAAGCGGTTAATAACATAAGCGCTGCCCCCGGTGAGGGTGTAACCAAATCCGTCAACAGTTTGAAATACTTGTGCAGTATCCACATCAATAAAAGAAAATGCATTATTTACTGTACCAAAAGAAAGAACATCCGTTTGTTTTTGCAATAATGATGATTGATATGTTAGCCAAAAGTCAATATCATTTGTAAGTACTACAGGCGGTGGTGGTGGTGGAGTAACGACTCCCCCTCCTGTATTGGTTGTGTGTTTTGAACAGCAAAATGATAATCCAATCATGCAGAATATGAATGCAAGAATTGTAAATTTTTTGTGGGGCATATGATTAATAAATAACCGTAAATATAATTTGATCAATTTCCAATCAATTCAAAGCTCTGCTTTAATCTTATATCATCAGAAGAACTACCAATAATAAGATCAAATTTTCCGGGTTGTGTTATCCATTGCAGTTTTTCATTATAGAATGAAAGTTTTTCTTTATCAATTTTAAAAGTGATCGCTTTGCTTTCACCCGCCTTCAAAAATATCTTTTTAAAATCTTTTAATTCTTTTACAGGACGTACCGGCATCGCAACTTCATCTTTAAGATAAAGTTGTACTACTTCTTCGCCCCCATATTTACCTGTGTTGGTTAATGTAAATGATACATCAATAGTTTTGCAATCTTTGATTGTTGAGGAGCTTAGTTTTAAATTATCATATTTAAAATTTGTATAGCTCAGTCCATATCCAAAAGGAAATTTAGGATGAATAGAAAGATCGATATACGCTGAGCGATAAAAGCGATCGGTGTCATTTGTTGCAGGCCGACCGGTATTAAAATGATTATAATAAATTGGAAGTTGGCCTTCACTTAATGGAAATGTCATTGGTAATTTGCCTGAAGGATTATAATCACCGAACAGCACATCTGCTATTGCATTGCCGGCTTCATCACCTAACCACCATGTATATAATATAGACTGAACGTGGTCTGCTGTCCAGTTAAAAATAAGTGGCCTGCCGGCACTTATCAAAACTACAACAGGTTTACCCGTTGCATAAATTGCTTTAATTAATTCTTCCTGTACTCCCGGTAAATGTATGTTGGAGCGGCTTTTGGCTTCACCGCTCATATCTCTTTTTTCACCAACACTTATAATAACTACATCTACCTGTTGCGCTGTTCTTATCGCTTCATCAAATCCATTTCGTGAGCTGTCCTCAATTCCACAACCATAAGCATATAATAATTTTGTTCCTGCTCCTAATTTATTCTGCAGTCCTTCAAATTGTGAAACAATATAATTACTGTCGGGCCAGCCTGTTGACCATGAACCTAGCATTTCTATTTTTGATTTTGCCAGCGGGCCAATAATTGCAATTGTCTTAATACTTTTTGATAGAGGTAAAAGATTATTTTCATTCTTTAACAATACAATACTTTTTTTCGCAATGTCTCGTGCAAATTTTTTATGCTCCGGATCATTTAATTCTTTTTGCTCTCTTTGTGTATTGCTAAATTTAAATGGATCATCAAATAATCCCAGTTCAAATTTTTTCTTCAGAATTCTTTTAACGGCTTCATCGATCACTGCAACAGTAACTTTTTTTTCTTTCACCAGTTTTGCCAAATGATTTATATATGCACGGCTTTCCATATCCATATCATTACCAGCTGAAACTGCAGCCAGTGCTGCTTCGTAATCATCCTTTACATAACCATGTTTTATCATTTCACCGATAGATCCCCAATCACTAACTATAAAACCTTTGAACTTCCATTTGCCTTTTAAAATATCTTTTTGCAGGTAACTGTTTGCTGTGGCAGGGACTCCATTAAGATCATTAAAACTATTCATAAAAGTTGCCGCACCAGCATCTGCTGCGGCTTTAAAGGGAGGCAAATAAAATTCCCAGAGTGTGCGTTCACTCATATCAACCGAATTATAATCTCTTCCTCCGATGGCTGCTCCATATGCAGCAAAATGTTTTGCGCATGCCATCACTGCGTCAATATTACCCAAACCTTTTCCCTGGAAACCTTTTACTCTTGCTCTTGCGATCTGCGAACCGAGGTAAGTATCTTCACCGGCACCTTCCATTACTCTGCCCCATCTAGGATCACGGGCAATGTCAACCATTGGTGCAAACGTCCAGTGAATACCGCCTGCTGCTGCTTCAGTTGCCGCAATTCTCGCTGACTGTTCAATTGCCTGTAAGTCCCAGCTGGCGGCCTCTCCCAATGGAATGGGAAATGTTGTTCTATATCCATGAATTACATCCTGCCCGAAGAGTAAAGGAATTTTTAATCTTGATTGCATAGCAAGTTGCTGAAGCTCTCTTGTGTGCTGCACTCCATTTATATTAAGAAGAGAACCCAACTTTCCTTCTTTCACCTGTTGTAAGATATCTCCCTGTTCAGTTATTGGTCCTGTATGTTCCCATGGCCCGGAGTACTGATTCATCTGCCCGATCTTTTCATCAAGCGTCATTAATTTTAAAACTGAATCAACTTTCTGATCAATTGTTTTTTTCTGTGCATTGCAAATAAAGAATGAGATAAGAAAAAGCAATAAGAAATTAAGATTAAGAAATGTTCTAATTTTTTTTGTAATTACTCTATTCATAATTTTCTTTGAAGAAAGCATCTATAATTTATAAATTTCCTTTTTTCAATTCTTCAACTGCATAATTAGCAGCTCTTGCAGTTAATGCCATGTAGAGAATAGAAGGACTTTGATTGCCTGTACTGGTCATGCAGGCGCCATCAGTTACAAACACATTTTTACAATGATGCATTTGGTTATGACTATTTAATAAAGATGTCTTTGGATCTTTGCCCATCCTGCATCCTCCCATTTCATGAATATCCAAACCCGGTGCCTGGTGATTATCATGTTGCTGAATATTTTTTACGCCTGCCTTATCCAGCATCTCAGCACTCTGCGTTAAAAAATCCTTTATCATTTTTTCACTATTGTCATCATAACCAACTGATGTTATTAAAAGAGGAATTCCCCATTGATCTTTTTGATCTTTGCTTAACCTTACATGATTTGTTTCTTTAGGAATTGTTTCTCCCTGCATATACATATAAGTACCCCAGCCTCCCGGCTCTGCCGCAGCATCTTTAAAATTACCACCTATAGTTTCCGGCAATGAATCTTCATTAATACCTCCGCGGTATGCACCCATAAAAGTGGTGAATCCTCCAATATAATCAGTGTCCTGTTTATATAAATTCCGGTAGTTGGCCAATATCGGCTCCGTAGGATTCTTGCCATAAAAATATTTGTCTTCCATTCCATCTAACTGTCCGCCTACAGATGCCCTGTAATTATGATGAGCAACATATTTTCCTAATAATTCATTATCATTTCCCAGGCCATCAGGGAAACGATGGGAAGTTGAGTTGAGTAAAATAAGATTGCTGTTTAAAGCAGCCGCATTAACAAAAATAATTTTTGAAAAATAATCAGTGGATTGTTTTGTATTGGTATCGATCACTCTTACGCCTACAGCCTTTTGTTTTTGTTCATCATAAATTATTGAATGAACCACAGAGAATGGACGAACGGTAAGATTACCTGTATTTTTTGCCCATGGTAAAGTGGAAGAAACAGAACTAAAATATCCTCCGAACGGGCAACCACGCATACATAAATTTCTTGCCTGGCACCTGGCTCTTCCCTGTTGAAAATGAATTTCCTTTGGCTGAGTTAATTGTGCCCATCGTGCATGAACCAAATGCCTGTCTTTATAATTAGCGCTTATCGATTGCTGGATATGCGCCTCTGCACAATTGAAATCGAAAGGTGGAAGAAATTCTCCATCGGGCATTGCAACTATTCCATCTCTTGTTCCGCAAACACCAATAAATTTTTCAACATGCGAATACCATGGCGCCATTTCATCATAGGTTACAGGCCATTCAATTCCATATCCATAGCGTGCAGGTGCAGTAAATTCGTATTTGCTCCATCGCTGGCATGCCCGTCCCCAGGTTAGTGATTTACCCCCAACCTGGTAACCACGAATCCAGTCAAAAGGTTTTTCCTGTATGTAAGGATGATCTTTATCTTTTATAAAAAAATGCACTGTGTCTTCTGCAAACCCGGCAGCTTTACTTATCAAAGGATTTTCCTGCAGAAATTTTTTTGTCATTTGTCCACGGTGCTTGAACTCCCATGGTTTTTTTGTAGCAGTTGGATAATCTTTATTGTGTTCCACATTTCTGCCTCTTTCCAGCACCAATGTTTTTATCCCATGCTCACATAATTCCTTTGCGGCCCACCCACCACTGATGCCTGAACCAATAACAATAGCATCAAAAGTATTTTCTTTTACTCCTTTAAGAATAATATTTGCACTTGAAGAAACATCAGGCATAGCAATCAAAAAATTAGAATTGATTTTGAAGGTAAAACTTTTTTATATAGCAAATAGATGTTGAAAAAATAATTTATAAATATTGAGCAATAGACTTTTGTTTATCACAGATAAATAATCTTACTTTCAAAAGATTAATTAAAGAATTTATGGAAGTTTTTATTGCTGATACTTATGAAGACATCTCGAACCAGGCTGCAGATGTTGTAATACAATTAATGACCTCAGTTGAAGATCCTTTGCTTTGCCCTGCTTCAGGTGATAGCCCTGTAGGTTTATATAAAGAGTTAGTTGAGAAGATTCATAAAAACGAAGTGAATGTTTTCAGCTGGCATTTTGTTGGCTTAGATGAATGGGCCGGCATGAACGGAAGCGATGAAGGAAGTTGCCGGTTTCATTTGAACAATCAATTGTTCAATCCTCTTAGAATAAGTAAAGAACAAATTTGTTTTTTTGATGGAAGGGCAGATGACCTGCATTCAGAATGCGAAAAAACTGAAAGCTTTATTGCGGAACATGAGGGTATCCAAGTAGCAATTGTTGGAATTGGAACGAATGGGCATGTAGCTATGAATGAGCCGGGAACCCCTCCGGCATTGCGTTCACATGTTGCAGACATTGATCCAGTAACACAACAGGCAGGACAAAAATATTTTAAAGAACCGAAACTGATCTCGCAGGGGATCACCTTAGGTTTGGCAACACTTATGGAGGCACAGCATATTATTCTTGTTGCAAATGGTTCACACAAAGCAGAAATAGTAAAGAGATTAATTACAGAAGAAATATCTGAACAACTGCCGGCAACTTTATTACGTAATCATCCATCATTAAAAATTTATCTTGATAGAGAAGCAGCACAACTAATACCTGGTAATAAGTATGAATAAAGAAGTTGTTTTAGGAATTGATATGGGCGGCACAAATATCCGCGGAGGATTGGTATGTGAAAATATTTTGTCAGATATTTTTTCAAAGCCAATCAATTCCAATGGCTCCGTTGATGAGGTTTTACAACAGCTTTTTAATCTTACTGATGGATTGATCAATACCTCGGTCAAAGCTATTGGAATCGGTGTACCTGGACTAATAGACCTGGACCCGGGAATTGTTTTTGATGTGATAAATATTCCCTCATGGAAAGAAGTGCCTCTGCAAAAATGGATGCAGGGCCGGTATAAAATTCCTGTGTTTATTAATAATGATGCAAACTGTTTTGCGCTGGGAGAATTTTATTTTGGAAAAGGTAAAGACTACAATTCCATTATTGGACTTACCATTGGGACAGGGTTGGGTACAGGAATTATCATTAATAAAAAATTATACCCGGGGAAAAATTGTGGCGCAGGCGAATTTGGAATGGCGGATTATCTTGATAAATATTTTGAATATTATGCAAGCGGACAATTCTTTAAAAATGTATATCAAACAGATGGAGAAGAAGTTTTTGAAAATGCAAAAAATGGAAATACTGAAGCAAAAAAAATGTATGAAGAGATGGGAACTCATCTTGGCAATGCCATTAAATTGATCATAGGCGCTTACGACCCGGAAGTAATTATCCTGGGTGGTTCTGTCAGGCATGCATGGGAATATTTTAATAAAACTATGTGGCAACGTATTAAAACCTTTCCATACAAAAGAGTTGTTGATGGCCTGCGAATTGAAGTTTCTGATTTGAAGAATAGTGGTATTCTGGGTGCAGCAGCTTTATATTATGATAGAACTGATAAATGATTTTTTTGAAAATTAATTAAGCTTAAAACGATTTATTCATATTCCCTGTACGCCCCCAAAATTTGCTAATCTGTCTTCTCCCAGTTGCGCAGGAATAGGTAAGAAAGGAATATTTAATTTATCGCATATCTGTTTCCATAAACCTCAAAAGAAAGTCAAATGAGCCTAACTGTTTTTCCCGGAAGATCAAACCTGTCGAATGCTTCAAACCTGTCAGGCATTAAATAAAGATATTTATAAGGGCTGAGATCACAGGTTACATCTTTTGCACTTAAGGATAATTGCCAACCACATATCTTACCATGTTTAGCTGCATATTAGTTTTGCTTACACTTTTGCTTTTTCATTTTAAGATCACTTAATGCAAACCGAACCTGGTTTATAGTATCGGGAGACCATACAAGTATCTCAGCATTTAAGCGCTCGCCCTTCCATGCAAAACCCCAAAGGATAATGATTCTTTTTCAAGCCCGGGCACTTCGCTGAAATAAGATTCATCTGTTGATGCAAATGATATATGCAATTTTTTAGTCTGTGCAAACCATGGTGCATATTCAGCGTAGTATCAAAAGTATATTTCTGTTGATAATAAGGGCCTGGTACAGGAACTTTTGCAAACTCAAGCTGCCCTTTATACAGCTGCCCTAAAGTAAATACAGAAAAAAAATAACAGCAGCATATTACCAAGATAGCCCGTTTCATTTTTATTTCAAAATTAAATTAAAACTATTGAGGCGTGTTAAGGAGAATGAATTACTTCTTACAAATTCTATCATAATTATTAATCATCATCATCTTTTCTGTTCTTTTTCGGTATTATCATCTTCTTTGGATAAGGCCGGTTGCCCTTAGCTGCAAACCATAAGATCCTGTTTAGAAGATCATCATTACCATTATCAATTTTATCAAATTGAGAAGACGCAGAAAGTAATGCATATTGTTTGGCTTTACCTGTTAATGAAGCCGTGCCTTTATTCATTTCATTTAAAGGAATATTATTCTTTAATGCCGCATAAGGTGTTTTGTTTATTGTACTTACAAAGCAATCAAACATAGGAAGCGCTGTTGCATCCATTACATTCATCGGCGGTATTCCTAATATTTGTTCAATAGTGCGAACCATAGAAACCTGGTTGTAATTTTTATGTACGGTTTTTTGCAAACGTGAATATGAACTTATAACAAACCCGGTTGTGCGATATGCCGAAACATGATCCCAGCCTGATTGTGAATCATCTTCAGTTACAAATATAACAGTGGAATCCCAAAAGCGGCTGTTAGTAAGTGCTTCAATTATTCTTCCTAATGCAAGATCATTATCTGCAACCATAGCTCTTGGCGTTGGCGAACCGGCACGTATACCTGCTGTATGATCTTCAGGAAGCGCAAGAATCATTAATTGAGGTAACTGATCGCCAGGCATCTTTTCATATTCTTTTAATTCTTTAATAAATGCATCTGCCCGTAACTGGTCAGGAATGTTATGATCTTCATAGCATGGATAAGACTGAGATAAAATGGGCCGCAGCCGTGAGATAGTAGTTGTATTGGTAAATTCTATTGGCCTTCCATCAAGAAATGATTGATAAAAATCCGTCCAATGTAAACCCCGGTTAAATATAGGGCTGCATGCTTCACCATATACCCGTACTGTTTTTCCATGGTCTAATGCATTGTTCCAGATAAAACCATTTTTATTATACACCATTGCATCTGCAAGAATATGCGGATAACTTCTAAACCATGCACGAACATTTTTTTCTACATAATCTGTTACTATGGCTGCATCCGTCCATGAATGTCCTTCGGCAGATGATTTACCTGAAACATAATAATTATCTAATAAAGAAAATTCTTTAGCGATCTTATGTTGATTGGGTGTTATTTCATTTCCGAATATGCATAATGATGGCATGCCATCACCTTCCGGCATATCCCCCATTACCTGGTCGTATGTTTTATTTTCTTTTATAATGTAAACAACATGTTTAAAAACCGAAGGCTCGCCGATGCGCTCCGGAACAGGCTTTGGAGCAATTCCATTTCTCGGTAATAATTGAGAAAGCTTTGCACGAAATATTAAGTTTGCTTCATCCACTCTAGTAGTATACGATCTTAATGTATTCTGATCAGGCAATGGAATGAGAGACACAGTTGCCTGTTGCTGATGTGGAGTAAAAACTTTATTTGTTGGTGCTCTTGCCCCTTCTCCTTCTAAGTTCGCAACATATAATGTATGGTCTGTTAATGCTAGTCCTGCAGGGTATGCTTCTGTTGGAATAAACCCTTCAAGAATAGTTGCTCCCTTTCCTGATGCAGATATTTTTTCTCCAAGCCTTACAACAGCAACTGCATTATCCATCCCGTTTGAAACATATAAAACAGTACCTGTATTATCGATGGCAAGTGCATTAGGTGAATCTCCAATAAAAGAATTTTCTTCCCCTCTCAACCGTACTGATATAGAATCCACAACTTTATTAGTTGCAACATTTATAACAGATATATTATCACTGTTGCCATTGGCCACATAAAGGAACTTATGAGCTTTGCCTGCAATAATTGCATTTGGATGTAAACCAACTTCTATCTCGCTTTGCTGTTTTCCTGTTTCAAGATCGATCACACTTACTGTACCGTATGCAGTTGCTCCGGTTCGTGGATCTATATAAACTTTACTATACGGTATTCCTGCTGTTTCTTTTGAAGCATCTGTTGGCACTGGGCCTGCCCAATTGGTAACATACGCTTTTGATCCGGCTATAGCAATACCAAAAGGAGCCATACCTGTTGCAGTTGTCCAGATGACTTTTTTATCAGTCAATCTTATTTTGATTAGCTGGTTATTTCCATTTAAAACAACATATAAATAATTTTCTCCGCCTTCTTTGTTTATTGCTATATCATTGGGCAAAGCCATAGCTAAAGGAGCAACACCATTGAATGAAAATGTGTTTTTGATAACTGCTTTACTTCCATTCCACATAGCATCTAAAATATAGGAAGCTTTAGAACCCGGATCTGATGCACCCCAAAAAATGTGGACGCCGCTTTCATCTGAAAGAGCTTTGATACCCGAAAAGGTACTCATTAATCCTTCATATATTCCTTCATAACCGAGGTGAAATAGCAGCTTATTATTTTGCACATTTATAAAGGCTAATCCATAACGATCTTCAACAGCTAATACTTTACCACCCGGAAGTAATGCACAATCAAGACTATGGTTTTCAAAAGCAGGATCACCAAAACGAATTATTTTTCCGGCAGGATCTATAAACCTGTTATAAGGCATAAGGATCGACCTGTTGTTAACCGATAAGGTTGTATCATCATACCTGCTGTGATAATTATCGCCATTAACAACAGTTGATTTATATATAGGTGGAGATTGACAGGACGCAGTACTAAATAAACCAAAAACAACAGTACATTTTAAAATATTTTTAAATGCAATCATAATTAAATTATGGACTTATAAATAATAAGAAAGCTTACTAAGGATTTAAAAAATCAAGACTACTATAAAGGTCTTACCCAAATATTTCTAAAACTTATTGGTTCACTTTTATCACCATGCGCCTGCAATTTTATTGGTGATGGTCCATGTTTTTGATAAGAAGGTTTGCCGATATAAACAGTTGTGCCTTTTACCTCAACATTATTTTGAACTAATATTCCATTAAAAAACGCAGTAACTCTTCCGGCACTTTTTATAGAGCCATCTTCATTAAATCTTGGCGCAGTCCAGATAACATCATATCGCTGCCATTCACCGGGTGGCAGATTTGCATTTACCAATGGAGGATATTGTTTATAAATACTTCCGGCCTGTCCGTTTACATAAGTGAGATTATTATAAGAATCAAGTATCTGCAATTCATACCCCAGATCACCTTTGCCAATTGATGCAAGAAATAATCCGCTGTTGCCGCGTGCCTGGCCAGAGCCGGTAATGTTTTTAGGAATACGCCATTCCAGGTGTAACTGGTAATCCTGGAATGATTGACGTGTTTGTATATTACCGTATTTTTTATTCACAGTAATAATGCCTTTTGCCACTTTCCAATCAGCAGGCTTTAATGTATCCTCTGTAAGAACCCATTGACCTAAATCTTTTCCATCAAATAAAACAATTGCATCAGAAGGAGGATCAGAAAAAATTTTTTTTGCAGGGGTAACTATTTTTGGAACAGGCGACCAAATTTCAGTGTCTTCAGGTTTCGCCTTCTGTTGCGCATTTGCAGTAATTGTAACAACCAGTAATGCAGATGCAATAAATAAATATTTTTTCATGTTTTACTTTATTATTTTTTTAAGATCAAACACATTCCTTTAATTCTTTCTCCGTATAAGCAAGATTGTATTGCTTTAAAACATCATCAGGTACGCCGGTCCATTGGTTAGGCGTATTGCCTTTATACCCGATATCTTTTATTCCAATTTCAGAAGTATAAAAACCTGAAGCTGTTAAATTGCGCATGAGGTTAAAAAAAGAAACACCTTGTTGCATTTCGGGTTTTGCTTTTTTAGGATAAGCGATCTGATCTATCAAAGATAATTGTTGTTGTTGACTGCAATCAACAAAGGATTTCTGAAAATTTTTATTGCTCTGCATATCAAGCCACCGCAAACCGCCACGCATAGGTGTTTGGTGCTGGGGCATATCCTTTACAATAAATTCTATAAAGTCAGGAACTTTTGCCTGCGTTGCACTTCCTGAAACTTCATCTGCAGGAATGATAATATCACATAATACAGTAATGGTTGCCATTTCGTGCGGAACAAAAAATTTCTCAGACATTAGTTTTTTGTATGCCTCTTTTTCTTCCGGGGTACGGTCAATGGTTGACCCTGGTGGGGCACCTGTATCGGTTACTGGTTTTTTATCTGCGGTTTTACAGGCATCCAATAATAAGCCTGTAGATACCGTTCCTAATGCAATTGCTTTAAGTGATTTTCGTCTGTCCATAATTTATTTTTTAGTGAGACGTCAAACGGGAGACGTCAAACGTGAAACATTAATTTGCCATCATCTTTGATAGCATTGCAAAACATTTATTTAGTAATTCACCAACCCTATTTAATTCTTCAATCTTATAATATTCTAAATCAACTGCAGTTTCTAAAGCAGCATCTATTTCAACAACAGAGCCTCTTGAAATTTCGAGGTATCTTTTTCTTTCTACTGCTGACCTCCTGGTTAAACCTTCTGCAAGGTTCAATTTTACTGATAAAGCTGCTCTCTTATCTGTGTAACCATATTAAATTTTTCTTCAGAAGGTAAAAGCATAGATACTTTATAAACTTCCTTTGTTAGATCTCTTATTGCCTGATAAACATGAAGGAGACTTGTGCTTTAATGTTATGAACATAAATTGTTATTTACTAACCAATGTTTCACCTTTCACCTTTCACGTCTCACATCTGTACCTCTAAATATTTCTTTTTTTCATTTCACTTATCAAATTTTCAGAAGATCTTAATGCCAATGCCATAATTGTCCAGGTAATATTTTT
>JAYVEA010000191.1:0-3860 GCA_043749085.1 Chitinophagales bacterium | reverse complement strand
ATTCCATAGCCAGGAATTTATTTTGCCTGTACTGGTATTTTTAAAGACCGAAGAATCTTCAGGACATATAGTATTATTTGTTTCAAAGCCTGCTTTCATTCATCATCTAAAATAATGGTTACAGTTGATGAATCAGTGCAAACCCCATTGGATACAGAGAGTTTAATAGGAAATTGTCCTGATGCAGAAAATACTTTAGTAGGATTTTGCTGTATGCTGAATGGGTTTCCATTATTGGTCCAGTTCCATTGTGTAATACCGTTTGTGGCAGGTCCGGAAAAGCGTATCGTATCAAAATGGCAACCTGCATTTATTTGGTATAAAAAAAATGCAGAGACCGTATCATAAGCTGTAAAACCAAGCGATGCTGCAATAGACTGCTGGCCACATTCATCAATAAGTGTATTGCCATCACTGCCCGTTTTTAAATGAATTTGATATGGACCACCCATTTGAATGGGCGCCGCCAACTGCACATCAATGGAAGAAGAAACACCATTGGCATCACAGGCCCCATTTGCTGAAACCACTGAAACCGGTGAAGGACCTGTAACATTAAAATCACTTCCGTCGGCAGCAATGGAATTACAACGGATAGGTCTTTTAAAAACAAGATGTAAGTATGATGGTTTACATTTTACCTGCGATATACTATCCATAGGAGTTGGCTGCAAAGGAGCAACAGTAAAGCTTACCTTGTCTCCTGCAGGAAGTGTAACATTACAATTATCAAGCAATGTATTTCCATCGGTTCCATTTTGTGCTGTAAGGGTATAATTGCCGGGAGACAAAGGAGAATTTAATTTTATAATAATAGAATCCACATCAAAAGCTGCTGAACAATCAAAGCCTGCAACAGATGCTATAGTTCCCGGAGGAGAAATTATAAAATCACTTCCGTCCGATGCTATACTGGTGCATTTTATTTTTTTTGTAAGGTTTAGAGAAATAATTGTTCCATCACAATTTATAGATGCGCTTTTAAACTTGGGCGGAATTGGATCAACAAGGCTTGCCGTTCCGCCGCCAAAAGATAAATGGTACCCACTTTGACTGTTATCAAAATGGCTTACAATTAAAAGATAATTATGGCCCTGGATGAGAGTAGCCATATCATTAAATTGCGGAAAGCTATTGCCAACACAGTTGAATAGACCTGTGCCCGAACCCGATGCTGCTCCTGTAAGGCCGGTGCGGCCCGACCAATTATAAGTTACGATAAGACTCTTATCGTTATACACATCATTTGGGTTGTGTCCGGTTATATCAAAGATTTCCCAGTCATAATCATCGCCTATATTATTGGGTGTAATTACAAAACCAAGCGTGCCCGATACATAGCAGGTGAACTTATACCAATAAGGGTTTTTATCAAATATCAGGTTTGAATAGGCAGCACAGTTATTTGGTATGTTCCTGTTTGAGCAGATGGGCACTGTATTTTGCGTAAATACATCCGTTCCGCAAACAGGAAATGCTGTGGAGGGTGTTTGCCCAAGCGTGGTACAGGGTTGAGAATAAATATCCGTGTGGGAAAACAGTATGATAAAAAAAATTATTAAGATCCTTGGGTACACAGGTGTTAGTTTGATATACAAACGGCAAATTAAAATTAATAGTTTGAAGGTTATGTATTAGGATAGTTATTTTTTGGTAGCAGGCATTTGATATTTCAATTAAGCTTCATTGGCGTCGCACTCTTGTACAAATATAACTTTATTCAGCGTTTTTTAGTAACGCAAAGTGCGCTAAGACTTCGCTAAGAGCGGCAAAGAACTTTACGATGCTTTGCGTTTTCTTTATGTTCTTTGCAAAACAATTTACTCAATGGCTTAGTCTCAGCTAAGTCTCTTACAGAACATTCGGCTACATTTTGAATATTGTTTATTAAGTGTTTTTCAAGGTAAATATTCAACACTCAATATTTAATAATTAATGTTCAAGTAAACGCATTGTCTTAACTCAATGACATTGAGCTGAAGGATAGAAATGAAATATGGTGAAGCTTGGTACAAAGGGCTTATGCCGGATTTGAACGTATAGCACCGACTTATGTGAATAATGTTCTAAAAGATAGCAGCCCCGATAATTGAGAATTATTAATTAATAATTACTGTTTTCCTTCGGCTTCATGGCAAAACTTTTTATTTTTATACAATGCGTGAGGCGAGATTTATTAAGAAGAACGTGGATAAGTGGAATGAATACCAGCACCAGGAAACCAATGATCCGGATGAATTGGCTGACAGGTTTGTTACGTTGCTGGATGACCTTTCATACGCCAAAACATTTTACCCTCAAAGCAAAGTAACGCGGTGGATAAACAGTATTGCTGCCGGCATTTACCAGAATATTTATCAGAATAAGAAAGAAAAATATTCCCGCATTATGCAGTTCTGGAAATATGAGCTGCCATTGCTTTTTAAAAAATATCATAAAACACTTTTTTTTACCTTTTGTTTATTTGCCTGTTTTGTTATCATTGGCATTCTTTCTTCAGTTACTGATAAAAATTATGCTGCTGATTTTTTTGATAACATGGTGCAGCCCGGCTATTATGATAAAACGATAGAGAATATTCAAAAAGGTGATCCCTTCAATGTTTATAAAGATGCCAACCCCTTTTCCATGTTTGTACACATCGCTTATAATAATATTAGTGTAGCATTCAGGTCTGTTGTGTTTGGAGTTTTGTTTGGCATTGGCACTATTTATTTAATGTGGCAGAATGGTTTGATGCTGGGTTGTTTTCAATATATATTTTTTTCGCAGGGACTGGGCTGGCAATCTATAATGGTGATATGGATACATGGTACATTGGAAATTTCTGCTATAGTTATTGCGAGCTGTGCAGGGCTGATACTGGGTTTCGGGTTTTTATTCCCAGGCACCTATACACGAAAGCAATCTTTTTTAAGAGCTGCAAAAGATGCAATGAAGATCTGCATTAGTCTTGTTCCTATTTTTATTGTCGCTGCTTTTTTTGAAAGTTATGTAACGCATTTAATGAGCAACTCCTTTGATAAAGACCCCGGGAATATTGGCTTACCTGTTCCTGTTGGTGCGCTGATATTAGCTGCTTCACTTTTTTTTATTCTTTGGTATTTTGTTTTGTATCCGATACGCTTGCATAAAAAAGGTGTTCAACTTGTAGGTGATGCCATTATTAAATCGCCTGCCGCAAAATGAAAATCACTCTTATCAAATTATTAATTGCAGGGTTCCTGTTCATGTTTTGTAATACAAATCTTTTAGCGCAGGATAGCACTGATGTTGATTCTACTTCAGAAGGAGACAGTCTTACAGTGCCTGCATCTTTGGGGGATACCGTTTTAAACAGGTCTCAGTTTGAAACAGATGATTCTATGCTGTCTTACAAAAAAGATAAAGATTTTGCGTACATGAAATATCTTGATAGCTTATTAAAAAAAACAAAAGACCTTACTGTAGATACATTTAGTGTTAATGCGGGTTCATCCAGAGGAAGGGAGTTGCCACAAAATGCACGGCGTATAAGAATGCCGGTAAATATTTTTAGTTCGCCTGTAGTAAAAATTATTTTATGGGTACTGGCACTTTTTCTCATCGGGTTTATTATCTGGAAATTATTTTTGGGAGAGCATTTTTTCAGAAGAAACCGTACGTATAAAAATATTTCTGATATACAAAAAAAAGATAATGATCTGTCGGATCTATCAGCATATGATAAACTTATTGCACAGGCTGTAATGAATAAAAATTATCGTTTAGCCATACGTTATTTGTATTTGCAAACCTTGCAGAAGCTTTCTGGCAGCGGGTTGTTGCAGTTAGCTGCAGATAAAACCAATTACCAATATGTGACTGAAATGCAAGGCAAA
>JAYVEA010000190.1:0-12284 GCA_043749085.1 Chitinophagales bacterium | reverse complement strand
TCGCCCCTGCATTGCTATTGATACAGGAATAAAAAATTATAGGGAAAAGGATCAGAAAAAATGATAGCGGGAATTTTAGGTTCATTTTTTAAAAGTTTGTACGAAATATGTTACAAACTTAAGTCCTAAAAATTAGTGCTGCTAACAAAGACTATTTTTTAATAAATTAATTTTGAAGTTCTGCCTCATAAAAGCCTTCAACAATCAATAGCTCTTTGCTATCAATAAAACAAAGAAAAGACTTATATATCATATTATCTGCTTCTACTCTTATTGATTTACTTAAAGTAGCCAGGCTATGAATAAACTTCCATCTTTTGATCTTAAGAGTTGCTTCGTAATTTGCTTTTATAACTGAAATATCTTTAGCATGGAATTGTTCTGCTAAAAAATGTTGCTGATTTAGGATTGGCATCATGTAAGTTTTTAATATATATAGGATTTTACTTTAATAACAACGGTTGCACTCTCTAAAAATTGTATGAAATAGTTAACATCTGCCGGATAATAGTATTGATTTGTTATTTTTGAAAGCAATGATCTCCCCCTCTACCATACAACAGATTTTAAGCAGGATAGATATTATCGATATCATAAGCTCGTTTGTAAAACTTAAAAAGCGGGGCTCTAACTATTTAGGACTTTGTCCTTTCCACAATGAAAAGACGCCATCCTTTACAGTTTCTCCATCAAAAGAGATTTACAAATGTTTTGGCTGCGGACGAAGCGGCAACAGCATAAGTTTTTTAATGGAGCATGAAAAGTACAGTTATGTAGAAGCATTGCGATGGCTTGCGAATAAATATAATGTTGAAATTGAAGAAACAGAAACATCTCCGGAAATTAAACAGCAGCAATTATTGGCTGACAGTCTTTATGCGATAAATAATTTTGCTCAAAAGTATTTTACAGATGTTTTATTTAATACTGATGAAGGGCAGGATGTGGGATTAAGTTATTTAAAAGAAAGAGGCTTTAGAGAAGAGATAATAAGAAAATTTCAACTGGGTTTCAATCCTTCTGCAAGGAATAGTTTTGCAAAGGAAGCTCTTGCTTCTCAATTCAATCTTGATTATTTACAAAAAAGCGGCCTTGTTACAATAAGAGATGAAAAGCCGGCAGATAATTATCGTGGCAGAATAATTTTTCCTGTACATAATCAAAGCGGAAAGGTTTTAGGTTTTGGAGCAAGGCTTATCAAGAATAATGATAAAGCACCAAAATATATTAATACTCCTGAGAATGAGATCTATGTAAAAAGTAAAATTTTATATGGTTCTTATTTTGCAAGAGTAGCTATTGATAAAGCTGATGAATGCTTACTGGTAGAGGGTTATACGGATGTGATCGCCTTGCACCAGGCAGGTATTGAAAATGTTGTAGCAAGTGGCGGTACTTCGCTTACTACCGATCAGCTACGATTAATAAAAAAGTATACCAACAATCTTACAATAATTTATGATGGAGATGCTGCCGGGGTAAAAGCGGCTTTGCGTGGATTGGATATGGCACTGGAGGAAGGTTTGAATGTAAAGCTCGTTTTAATACCTGATAAAGATGATCCCGATAGTTATATTAATAAAAAAGGGGTAAAGGCATTTACAGATTTTATTGAAACAAATAAAAAAGATTTCATTTTATTCCAGCTGGATATTTCGTTGAAAGATGCAGGTGATGATACCAATAAAAGATCTATTGTAGTTAATCAAATTGCGGAAACCATTTCTAAAATAAATAAGGCAGAAGACTTTACAAAGCAACAGGATTACATTCGAAAAAGTGCTGAGTTATTAAAAATCGATGAGAGCGGATTACACAATCTTGTGAATAAATTTATCCGGGAAAAAATAAATAAACAGGAAAAAAGATCCTTCTCAGTAGATAAAGAATACCAGGAAAGTGGCACTACGACAATACCTTCTGCAGACGATGATCTTATAAATTTATTAAACGAGGATGAACTTAGCGAAAGAGCAATCGTAAAAAGTTTGCTCGAGTTCGGATTAAAAGAATGGGAACCTGGAACTACGGTTGCGGATTATATTTTAAATAACATTACCGAAGACGACCTTATTGATAATGCTAAACTAATGGAATTAATTAAAACCTATAAAGTGTGGTTCGATGCCGGAATTGAACCAACGGAAAAGAATTTTTTATATCACGAGAACCAGGAAATGAGTGCTCTGGTGGTATCAATAATGGAATTTCCCTATGAAGTGAGCACAGGATGGAAAGAACACTATGAAATGCCGGTGCCAACCCGTGATGATATTTACAAAGAAGAAGTATTCTCTACAGTTAACTATTTAAAGCTGCGAAAAATAAAGAGTTTGATAAGTGTTAATCAAAAAGATCTTGAACAGCCTCATTCATCAGAAGAACAAATCTCTTTACTGCAAACACATAAACATTTAAAGGACCTTGAAGTAGAAATGACAAGGCAGATGGGAACCGTTATATTAAGATAGTATTAAAGAGATAATGCCACTTTCCTTTTTGGAGTCATCGGCTCCAACACTTTAGCTCTGGCGGCCAAAGGCTTAATAGCTTTTACAGGCTCAACTCTTTTAAACTCAAGTGCACTCCAAACATAATCAAGTACTACTTCGTCTGTAGATTGAAAGCCTTCGTTACGAAGATACTCCCACGTGCAACACCTGTTAAGATCACTTACTATTTTGGAGGTTAACTTAGGAAAGGCGATCCATAATTTTGCATCGTGATGTAGCGCAGGAAATACTTCTTTTAAAATATCGTTCAATTGCTTTTGATTAAGGGCAAAGATCAAGGCAAAATCAATCTTTCTTATCCTTAAAAGCGGGGTAACATTTTTGGCAAAAGAAAGCTTTACAAACTGCTTTTCAATAGTTGATGGAAGACCCTGCACCAACAAATTTTTCTCATTCTTTAATTGCAGCTTTTCAAACAGTGTTTGAGACATAATTCTAAAATTTTAAATTAAAAAATGCAAACATTTACAATGTTGATTCCTCATAGAGATTGTAAAAAGAATGATTACAGTGCAGTTAGGGTACAAAAATAAGAATTATAAGCTGAACAACAATGAAAAACTCCATCCTTTTAAGATGGAGTTCTATTTTTTTTAGTGTAAGGTAGATTACTTGGAAACTGGCTTGTAATATGATAATGCTTCAGGCATATAACTTTGTATTTTTTGAATTCTTTTTGAGTCAACAGGGTGATCACTTAAAAATTCAGGTGGCCTGTTTGCATTTTGACTAAGGTTTGCCATTCTTGTCCAAAAAGGTATAGCTTCTCTTGGATTATAACCAGCCATTGCGGCAAACAATAATCCATAATGATCGGCCTCATATTCCTGGTTACGTGAATTAGGTAAAAGAACTCCAATTTGTGCAGAAGGTGCGAAAATACTATTGAAAATATTATTTGCCTGAGGGTTATTACCTGTAAATAGATCTCCACCAATTTGTAAACCTTGTGCTAAAATAGCCTGGCTCATTCTTTCCTGGCCATGATGAGCCACCGCATGTGTAATTTCATGTCCCAATACAATAGCAAGGGCAGCTTCATTTTGAGCAACCGGTAATAAGCCTGTGTAAACAACTACTTTACCACCCGGCATACACCATGCATTTACCTGTTTATTATCTATTAAATTAAATTCCCATTTATATCCTTCTAATTCTTTACCTAAACCTTTTGAAGTATAATATTTAGTAATAGCATTGGCTAAACGTGTTCCTACTCTTCTAACCATTTCTGCATCCCGGCTGTTTGACTCAGCTACAACTCTATTTTGTTGTAAAAAAGATTGATACTGACTTACAGCCTCCTGCTGAAGAGCACTTTCCGGAATTAATGATAATTGCTTTCTTCCCGTTACTGCATTTGTTGTACATGCACTTATAAAAATTACAGTGCTTGCAAACAGATATAATATTCTTTTCATGATAAAATGATTTTATGTATTAATAATAAAACAATTGCTGTACCAAAAAAATAGTACGACTCTTATAATAAATAGATAAGATTTTGTGGAGAAAGTTGTATGGCCAGCAGTATTTTATTTCTTTCTTAACTTTTTTCTATCCCTGTGTTTTAAAATAGGGACACGGCTTTCATTACCTTTTAATATTCTGCTAATATTTTTTTGATGTGTAAGTACAATTAAACCTGCAACTGCTACGGCAAATACCCTGTAAAAAACTTCTTTTTCATTATATATCCATAAAACACAAATTGGTAAGGATACTCCTGCAAGTACAGAACTAAGAGAAACATATCTTGTTAAATATAAAACAAGGATAAAAACTGCAACACAGCTTACTGCAACATTTGGTTGAATAGCGAGTATCATTCCGAATAAAGTTGCAACACCTTTACCACCTTTAAATTGTGCCCATATTGGGTAAATATGTCCGAGCGTGGCTGAAATACCTAAGCCTATCATTAGATTTGTTCTGTCTAATTCATTGCTTAAATAATAAGGTAACAAGTTATACAATGCAACGGCGGCCATACCTTTTAAAATATCACAGATCATTACAATTGTGCCATAGCGTGGACCGAGCACACGAAATGTATTGGTAGCACCCATATTGCCACTGCCATACTCACGGATGTCAACATCAAAAAATCTTTTGCTGATAATTAATGCAGTAGGAATAGACCCTATCAAATAAGCCACTATGATGAGTAACGTCTCTTTCATTTTTTGTTTAAGCGTAACAAAGCGGACAACAAATATACCACTTTTGGCTTGTTGGATTCTGTAATTATGATTTTGTTAATAAGATCGACAGCCATTCATTTTTCTTGGTTGTTATTATGTGTTGAAAGTCAGCAAAGGAAAAATTTTCAATTAAGACCCGCTCATCTGCAATTAAAAAACCACTTAACAATAATTGGGATGATTGATGAGTGATATGTTTTAATTGATCAATACTATCTAAAATAACATTCAGGTTTATATTGGCTAAAATAATATCAAACTTTTCTAACCCGCTAAGGTTATCTTTTTGCAACAGGAAAATATCAGAACAATTATTTGCGGCTAAATTTTCTTTTGCATTGTTTATGCTCCATTCATCATTATCAATTGCTACAATTTTTTGAGCACCTAATTTTTTTCCCATTATCGCTAATATTCCTGTCCCGGTTCCAAAATCTAAAACTGTTTTATTAGAGAAGTTTATGTTTTGCATTTGTTGCAACATAAGGTAAGTGGTAGCATGATGTCCGGTTCCAAAGCTCATTTTTGGAGTGATAATTATCTCATGTTTTACATTAGCAATTGGCTCATGAAACGCTGCTCTTACAGCAACAAAATCATCTATAATAATCGGTTCAAATTCACTCTCCCACTTAGCATTCCAATTGGTATCAGATATAATTGATTTTGAGTAAGAGGCATTTCTTTGTGAGAGGGTTTTATTCAGTTCATCTTCATTAAAACAGTCTTCTTTAATAAAAGCTGAAAGAGAGTTTTCATTTTCTTCAAAGGCATCAAAATTAGTTTCTGATAACTCTGCAACCAGAATGTCAGATTGTTCTTTTGAAGAAGTGTTAATTTCTATTTTGATATAATTGCTCATAAAAAAGGCTCGCAAAAAATGCAAGCCATGTCTATTATTTGATAAGAGAAATTAATCTCTTGGGTTTTGATTTTGTGCAGGCCTTGGAGCTTGTGTTTGCTCAGGCTTTGGCAGCAAAGCTTTTCTGCTAAGTTTGAATTTTCCTGTTTTAGGATCAACGCCAATGATCTTTACTTTTACTTTATCACCTTCATTTAAAACGCCGTCCATTGACTCTAAACGCTTCCACATAATTTCAGAAATATGCAGTAATCCCTGCTTACCCGGTAAAAATTCAACAAATGCACCAAACTCTTTTATAGATTTTACGGTAGCGTCAAATACATCTCCTACTTCAGGAACTGCAACAATGCTTTTAACCCATGCTACAGCCTGGTCAAGACTTTCTTTATCTGCAGAAAAAATACTTACTTCTCCTGTTTTACCTACTTCAGTAATATTAATTGTTGCACCGGTAGATTTTTGTATCTCCTGTATAATTTTTCCGCCCGGCCCTATAACTGCACCGATAAATTCTCCATCAATTATTAGTTTTTCCATTCTTGGTGCATGTGGTTTCACTTCTTCTCTATGTTGAGGAAGCTTATTGTACATCGCATCAAGAATGTGCATTCGACCACGTTTTGCCTGGTCAAGTGCCTGCCTCATTATATCCATACTTAAACCATCAATTTTAATATCCATCTGCACACCGCAAATTCCATCTCGGGTTCCCGTTACTTTAAAATCCATATCTCCTAAATGATCTTCATCACCTAAAATATCAGTAAGTATCGCATACTTTTCGCCTTTGGAAATTAAGCCCATTGCAACACCACTCACATGCTTTTTAAAAGGAACACCGGCATCCATTAATGCAAGAGAACCGGCACAGACTGTTGCCATTGAAGATGAACCATTGCTCTCTAAAATATCACTTACTATTCTCACAGTATAAGGATATTCACCACCGGGCATAATTTGCTTTAAGGAACGAAGTGCCAGATTACCATGACCAACTTCACGTCGGCCAACACCTCTCATTGGTTTAACTTCACCTGTAGAAAAGGGAGGGAAATTATAATGTAAAATGAATTTGGAATAGTCACTTTTTGCTGCACTTTCTATTAATAATTCATCTAAAGGAGTTCCCAAAGTTACTGTTGTAAGTGATTGGGTTTCACCTCTTGTAAATAAAGCTGAACCATGCGGAGAAGGAAGAATATCTGTTTCTATTGTAAGTGGGCGAACATCTTCTAAACCCCTACCATCTAATCTTACTTTTTGATCAAGGATCATATCACGTACATAATGATACTGAAGCTCACCAAAATAATATTTTACCAACGGAACATCTTCATCAGGTAATACACCAAGATGTTCGATTAGATCATCCTGTAATTTTTTAAATGCATCACTCCTGTCGTGTTTTGCAGATGCTGATTTGGCGATCTCTTTAATTCTTTTTTCAGCAAACTTGTCTATCTTTTTATGAAGTTCTTCATTACGGTATGGTTTTGTGTAATCTCTTTTACCTGTTACACCAATTTTAGCCCTTAATTCTTCCTGTGCTTTTACCTGTACCTGGATAGCTTTGTGCGCAAGTTGTATGGCCTCGATCAGATCTTCTTCCTGGCATTCTTTACTGCCACCTTCCACCATCATAATATTTTTTGCTGTAGCTGCTATCATAAATTCCATATCAGCTTCTGTAAGCTCACTTCTTGTAGGATTTACGATCATCTTACCATTAACCCTTCCTATTCTAACTTCAGAAATTATTTCCTGGATAGGAATATCAGAAACTGCAAGCGCCGCTGACGCAGCAAGACAAGCCATAGCATCAGGCATTACTTCTGCATCTGATGATATCAGTGAAACCAATACCTGCACTTCACAAACATAATCTTCAGGGAATAATGGACGTAATGCCCTATCAATTAATCGTGAGGTTAATATCTCATAATCATTAAGCCTTGCTTCTCTTTTAAAGAATGAACCCGGGATACGTCCGGCAGAAGCAAACTTTTCCTGGTAATCTACTGAAAGAGGAAAAAAGGACTGACCTTCTTTCGGTTCTTTATTGGCAACAACAGTTGCTAAAATTATACAGTTGCCAAGGCGAACGGTAACTGCACCATCAGCCTGGCGGGCAAGTTTTCCTGTTTCGATGGTTACTATGCGGCCATCGCCTATGTCGAATGTTACATTAATCGGGTTGGGAGTCGTCATTGTTTTTGTTCAAATTAATTGTAAAAAAAGTATTCCCAACTGTTTAATCTGCAGTTGGGAATAGCTAGTATATCATTAAAAAAATTATTTACGCAGACCTAACTTTTCGATTAATGAGCGATAACCTGTAAGATTATGCTTGCTTAAATAAGTAAGTAATCTTTTGCGCTTACCAACCATTTGCATTAGGCCTCTTTGTGTAGAGAAATCTTTTTTATTTGTTTTAAGATGATCAGAAATATGATTAATTCTTTCTGTCAGCATAGCAACCTGTGCTTCAATAGAACCGGTGTTAGCATCTGCGCTACCGTATTCCGAGAAGATATTTGCTTTTTTTTCTGTTGTTAAATAAGACATCTTTTTAAAATAATTTATTATTTACGTTTTATCAGCCTGCCTGTTGGCAGACAGGGCTGCAAAGGTAATGATAAATTTTCAATTTTATCATATGAAAACGCAGATTATTGGCTATAGAATGACTCTATTTCATGCTTTTGATATTCATTGCATAAAAAATAACAAACAGAATACCTATAAAGCCTAAGAACCCTGCTGAAAGATTGGTAAGAAAATTACTGCCAAACAGATAAAAAGGAAGAATTATACTGATGATCGTGCCCAATGTATAAATATAAAAACCAGCCCGTAGCAAATTCCACATTAAAACCGCACCTAGCAGGCAAAGTATTGACGTAACTATGTTTCCTGTTGCAGCTTTGCGAAGATTTTCGGGTGTAGATAGCGCAGAAGCATGATTCATTATATTATTAATGAGATAAACTTTTTCCGGTTTATCTCTGTTTTTCTTTTTAGCAAGATCGTCATTCATTTTAGTCTTCACATCCACAAATACCTTTGAAATAGTATCTGCCTTAAAAAAAATAACTGCATTGTTTATTATACCATAGCCGCTTCCTATAAAAGTGAGTACACATAATACTTTTAAAAATACAGGTCTTTGCGGCGTGATTATTTCAGGCTCTAAAAAATCCTGTTGCATGTGAATTTAGTTTAAGCAGTATAAGTATTTTATAAAGTTAATTCAAATGCTGTATTTGTATTTTTTATCTATTTAAGGCATCTTTACTGTAATTCAATTTCATTTTAAACTATGCTGCTGATTTATTTACCGGCTGTTACTTCCAGAACTGAGTATGTTCTAGAATTAATCTTTAAGAATGAATTGGGTATTGAGTATACTACAACTACTGATATTAAAATATTTGCAGCACATGACCGGGAAAAAATAAATTATTCTGAAAAAAGGATAAGTGAAGAAATGTTTATAGCAGCTTCAATACAATTATTTGAACATACCATTAAAAAAATAAATATTGGGGTAGAAAAAAAACATGGGCTTCCGATCCTGTTTCCTAATGATGCTTCCTGCGATATTGGGTTTGATATTTTCGCAGCAGTATTTTATATGGTAACCCGTTATGAAGAATATCTTCCTTTTACTCCTGATAAACATGGCAGGTTCAAAGCTCAAGACAGTTTAGCATATCAAAATAATTTTTTACAATATCCTGTAGTTAATATCTGGATAAAGCATTTTAAAAATATACTAACAGAGAGATTCCCTTCACTTCAATTTCGATCATCAACCTTTAAAGCAATTGTTACTTATGATATCGATATTGCATACGCCTTTAAAGGCAGAAATGTATTTAGATTAATCGGGGCAACTGTAAAGGATGTATTTAAGGGAAAGCTTAGAAATATTTCTAACCGCGTGAATTCATTAATAACAAAAAAAGATCCCTGGGATATTTACGATTCTTTAAAAGAGACCATTGAAAAAAATGAACTGAATTCTATTTTCTTTTTTTTATCAGGAGATTATTCCAGGCATGATAAAAACATACATTTTGATCATTATTTAATGGCAGAACTTATAAAAAAGATATCTGCATTTAGTGATATTGGTATTCATCCTTCTTATTATTCTTCAATAGCAACTGACAAAATTTTAATTGAAAAAACCAGGCTTGAAAAAATATCGAATAAAAAAATAAATAAAAGCCGGCAACATTATTTAAGATTTAATTTACCGGATACATATAATCAATTATCAGCAGCAGGCATTACAGAAGATTATTCAATGGGCTTTGCTGATATGCCCGGGTTTAGAGCGGGAACATGCACACCATTTTATTTTTATGATCTTAAAAATGAAAGACTAACCGAATTAAAAATATTCCCCATTACATGCATGGATGCTAATTTTTTATACTATTCCAAATTAAAAGGTTCTGAAAGCCTTGAAGATATTCTTGCCTTAATTAATGAAGTTAAAAATGTGAACGGATTGTTTATTAGTATCTGGCATAATAATACCCTAAGTGATGCCGGAATTTACAAGGGCTGGAAATCAATACATGATGAAATGGTAAAAAGAATTTCTTAATGGTTATTTATTTTATTGTCACCAATGATCTTAGCTACGACCAGCGTATGATACGAATATGTACTTCTTTAGCTAACTCCGGATATACCATAAAATTAGTTGGACGGAAATTAAATAATTCAATACCACTTATAAAGCAGCCATTTGGCCAAAAGAGAATAAGCTGCCTGTTTAATAAAGGAAAGTTGTTTTACATCGAGTATAATATCAGGGTCTTTATTTATCTTCTTTTTAAAAAAATGGATTGTATTTGCGCTATCGACCTTGACACAATTCTCCCCTCTTATTTTATTTCAAAAATTAAAAAGATTTCGGGAGTTTATGATGCACATGAGTTGTTTTGTGAAATGAAAGAAATTGTCACCCGTCCAAATATTTACAAAATATGGAAACAAATTGAAAAATTTACGATACCAAAATTTGTGAATGGCTATACAGTTAGCAAATCCATTGCTGATGAATTAAATAAAATGTATAAAGTAAATTATGCAGTTATCCGGAATATTACTTTGAAAAAAAATATTCAAATTCCGGAGAAAAAGATAAAGTATATTTTATACCAGGGAGCAGTAAATGTGGGAAGAAGCTTTGAAACTATTATCCCTGCTATGAAGTTTATAAACGCATCTTTGATCATTTGTGGCGATGGAAACTTTATGAAACAGGCAAACCAATTGGCTGTGGAAAATGGATTGCAAGATAAATTAATCTTTAAAGGATATCTGCCACCTCAGGAATTACAGACTTATACACTCAATGCATGGATAGGAATTAATTTGGTTGATGATAAAGGACTTAATAATCATTATTCTCTTGCTAATCGTTTTTTTGATTATATGCACGCAGGAATACCGCAATTGTGTATCAATCTTCCATCATACCGGGAAATAAATCAGGAATTTGAAATTGCTGTACTTATAGCTGATCTTTCTCCAGAGAATATTTCAAAACAAATAAATATTTTATTAGAGGACGAAAGTTTATATCAGCGATTACAAAATAATTGCCTGCGTGCGAAGGAAGCTTTTAACTGGCAAAATGAAGAAAAGAAATTAATAAGCTTTTATAAAACTATATTACCTGGATAAACATTTACATATCGTGTGCTTTGATGTTCCCTACCCTCCTGATTATGGAGGAGTGATGGATGTTTTTTGCAGGATAAAAGCTTTACATGAGCTGGGAGTAAAAATTCACCTTCACTGTTTTGAATACGGCAGGGGTAAACAACCTGAATTAAATAAATATTGCACTGAGGTTAATTATTATAAAAGAGTTCGCGGCTGGAAAGGCTTTTCATTTCGCCTTCCATATATAGTTAAATCAAGAGCCAATAAAAAATTATTACAAAATCTACTCAAAGACGATCATCCGGTTTTTCTGGAAGGTATTCATTGCACTTACTTTCTCTTTACTGATCAATTAAAAACTAAAAAAGTTTTTGTAAGATTACACAATGTTGAATTTGAATATTATCATCAGCTCACTAAAAATGAAAATTCCTTTTTTAAAAAAAATTATTACCATAATGAAAGCCGTCTTTTAAAGTGCTATGAAAAAAAGAATTCAGGTAAGGCATTATTTTTAGCTATAACGCATAAAGATGCAGAGATATATAAAGAAGTTTTTGGCGTATCTGATATTAAATACCTACCTGCTTTTTTGCCTGTTACAAATGTTGCAGCCAAAGAAGGCAAAGGTGCCTTCTGTCTTTATCATGGTAATTTATCAATTACCGAAAATGAAAAGTCTGCAGCATGGTTATGCAAAAATGTTTTTCAGAAATTAAATATCCCTTTCATTATTGCAGGAAAAAATCCTACTCAAAATTTAGAACGTACAGTGCAGCAAAATAAGAATGCATCTCTTATCAGTAATCCATCAGAAGAAAAAATGAGTGACCTTATCAGTAATGCACAAATAAATATTTTGCCATCATTTAATTCATCAGGAATAAAATTAAAATTACTAAATGCGCTTTTTAAAGGCAGATATTGTATTGTAAATAATGCTACTGTAGATGGTACAGGATTAGGATCTCTTTGCCATATAGCAGCAACTGAAGAAGAATTTATATCAGCAGT
>JAYVEA010000189.1:0-3871 GCA_043749085.1 Chitinophagales bacterium | reverse complement strand
TCTGGCAAAGCAATCGTGATGGATGGAATCATTTGTATTTATACAGCCTGAATGGAGTTCTCCTGAAACAATTGACAAAAGGTAATTGGGAAGTAGTTGATGTAAAAGGATTTGACAGCACCGGCGAAAGATTATTTTATTCATCAACAGAAGAATCTCCGATAACAAGAAATTTGTACGAGGGAAATTTAAAAACAGGATTATCAAGAAGAATAACACAAGGTTCAATGGCGCATGGCACGCAGGTAAGTACCGACGGAAATTTTGTGTTGGATAATTACAGCAGCATTGATATTCCAAGAACTATTCAACTGGTAGAAATAAAAGCAGCAAAAACAAAATTGTTATTCAATGCGCCAAACCCTTTGTCAGCTTATAGTTTAGGAAAGCTAAGCATATTCACAATCAACAATCGCAACGGAACTCCATTGTATTGCCGAATGTATAAGCCTGTAAATTTCGACAGCACAAAAAAATATCCTGTTATTGTTTACTGGTATGGTGGCTCACATGTACAGATCATTGGAAATTTATGGAATGGCAATTCTGCCGATTATTGGTTCCAGTACATGGCAGAAAGAGGCTATGTTGTTTTCAGTCTTGATACAAGAGGAAGTGATAACCGCGGTAAAGCTTTTGAGCAATCTATGTTTAGAAAGCTCGGTGATGTGCAGATGGAAGATATGATGAGCGGGGTTGGTTATTTGCGCAGCCTGCCTTATGTTGATGAAAAAAATATGGGTTTGTTTGGCTGGAGCTTTGGCGGATTTAATACCATAGATTTTATGCTGCATTATCCTGATGTTTTTAAAGCCGCTGTTGCCGGCGGACCTGTAACTGACTGGAGCTATTATGAAATTATGTACACCGAGCGTTACATGGATACGCCGCAGCAAAACCCTGAAGGCTATGCTGCCACTGACCTTACTAGGCAGGTGGATAAATTAAAGGGAAAACTATTGCTCATACATGGCTTGCAGGATCCTGTTGTTGTGCAACAACACTCTGTACGTTTTGTAAGAGCTGCCATTGATAAAAATATACAGGTTGATTATATGATCTATTTCGGCCATGAGCACAATGTAAGAGGGAAGGACAGGGTGCATCTTTATCAAAAAGTAACAGATTATTTTATGCAGAACTTGAAATAAAAAGTTTTGCGTTGTGAGCTTATGCAGGCGTAAATTGTAAAACTATTTGCCTCTGTTTAATCGTCTTGAAGACAGTTTTTTCCAAATACTATGGGCTAGTTTAATTTCTTTCTGCGTCAAGTTAAAATGTTCTTTTAAGATTATTTGGTTGGTAATTTTTAAAACTTCTTCAATATTTGTTTTGTTACGAATTAGTTTGTCAATTTCAGGAAGTAATGAAGCGTTGTTCTTATGATATGGAAGTAAAACCCTTTCTGCTTCGTTTGGCATTAATTCTAAAACTCCGCCTCCGTGACTTCGTCCTGAAACTTCTGTAAATGCAAGTGAGAGTGAATTGTAATAGCTAGCTGTCAAGGCTTTTATGTCTGTGTCAGGCTTTACAAAAACGCGGTGCATTGTATCTGTTGTATAAGCCTCTGCCTCATTAATTATTAGTCTCGGATAAAGATTGCTGCGTCTTATAAACAAAGCATCAGAAATTTTTAGAGAAGGAACAACGAACCAATCATTTCGAATTCCTGTCTTGTAACCTTGATGAATTCCTAGACTTTCTCCATATGCAATGTATTTTACCGCACCATTTTTCTTATTCAAACTTTTTCTTTCAGGGAAAACTAAAAGATTTGCTTTCGCTTTTGAAAATTTATTGTTCTCCCAATCTTTTTTTGTAAAAACTACACTGTTTACCTGAACGCTTCTACCAACCATTGGTCTTGCATAATCTTGTAAATCATATTCTTTAATTTTTGTTAAAGGGACTGTGAAAAAATCATTAGAACCAGTTGTTATTCCGACTTCAACATTTGCAAATTTACCAAGAGGCAGAATATTACGCTTTTTTGCAATGTTTTCTAAAAAATCAATTTCTTCTTGTTCTAAAAAGTAGAATGTCCATTTGTTAGATTTAAAATCAATTTTCTTTTTTGGGCTTTTTAATATTGCAACATCAAGCTTTTGTAAATCATTTGCATCTCTTAATTCAATGTGTTCAATATTATGGTGTTTGGATTCATTTTTTTCACAGAGAAGTAATACAACCTCTTGTTGAATGTCAGGAAAAACCAATTTTTCGAATGAAATGATATTGATTTTGTTATAGAAATGTGCAAGGAACTTCCGTAATTGTAAGGCGTAAGAAACTTGTAATACCTCTGCTGGTAAAACAAATCCAATTCTTCCACCTTTGTCTTTTAGTAACAACGAAGAACCAACAACGAATGAAACCCAAGCGTTTGTAAGTTTTGAATACGTTAAACCTGCCTTTATAAATATATCGCCAGCTTCGACTTGTTGTTGTCTGTCAAAAAATTGATAGCGTATATAAGGCGGATTGCCAACAATTAAATCAAACCGTTGTAAAGTATTGTTACAATAGGTATGAAAATCGGCATTGATAATTTGTTTATTTTTCAGATTGATTTTTTCTGCTTTTGCTGCTTCTTTTTCATCAAATTCAACTGCTGTAATTGAATTATATTTTAACTTAAGCTTTCCAAGTTGTTCTAAAAAAACTCCGTCGCCACAGCTTGGTTCAAGTATATCAAAATCTTTGCTTCCATTAATTCCCCAACGCAAAACAAATTCTGCAATTGGTTCTGGAGTGTAAAAACCACCTCTTAGTTTTTCGGCTGATGCTTTTGTAATTAGTTTCATTTGTTAAGAGGTTTTTTAGTTTTTAAATATTTAACTTTTTCCTCTGCAACTTTGAAAACTTCCTTTGAAAAATCTTCTTCCTCCATTATATGATAGGCAACTGCATCGCTAAGGAATGCGATCTTTAAATCTTTATCGCTAACCTTAAAGAAGGTTGCAAATTTTTCAATTAGTTGTTTAGTTGGTTTGCGACTGTTTTTTTCGATCTTGCCTAACATTGAAGTGTCTATCTTCAATGCTTCTGCAACTTCACGCAAAGGAAGATTTCTCTCCTCACGAAGTTTTTTTACTGTATCACCGAAAGTTTTTTCTAATTTCATTTTGGACTACTTCAGTCCAAAGATAAGTGAGTGATTTGAATTACAAAAATAAAATGCTAATTATTTTAGGAGATATTTACTAAACTGGATTTAGACTATAATTCATCTAAGTCTATAGTCCTGAATTGAAAGAATTACAGATTACTTAATTGTAAGGACGTGGTAATATCTATGTTATTGTGATCCGGAAAAGCTGGGAACCAGCTATGGGACTAAATAATTTGAAAGTAGCACCTGTTACATCGTGCTGTTTTAAATAATTCATAACAATACTATTTCTTCCCCAATGTATCGTTGTTGGAACATTATTCTGATTCGCAATTCGTGCAGGATCGTGACTAATCCGTAAATTATGTGTGCCTAAACTTACGCCTAGTATTCTTACATCAAATTGGCCTGTTGCTTCCTCTAATGGAGATTTAAACAACCTTGTTCTAATAGTCCAATTCAAAGAACCAAATACTTCATCTCTAAAGTAAGTATTTCTGTCAATTGGATTACCGTCCAATTGAAAACCTGCATCCGACAGTCTAATTACTCCTGTTACCGCACTACCGGCAGGCACCTGTTGAGCGTCTGATTGAGGCAAATTGTTTTTTTCCCATACCAAGGTATTGGGCTGGATAGTCACCTGTTGTGTAACTTGAATTGGAACTAAAAGAGTACCTCTTATACGTCTTATGCGTTGAGCCTTAAAACCAGCAGGTATTAGTGATGTTTGTCTTGCTGGTATATTTAATATGTCCG
>JAYVEA010000188.1:0-12325 GCA_043749085.1 Chitinophagales bacterium | reverse complement strand
TGCATATGCGCTGTCGTTATTATTCAGGTAATGATAGGCTGTTGAAAGAAGCTGACAGGCCTGCATCATCTCCGGCCGCATGTTTTTTAGCTGTGCCTGGGAGAGTCCTTCTTTAGCATATTGTAAAGCTTTTTTATAATTTTTTTTTGCGTCATAAACCTCGCTTAACGACAATGAGGCTGCCATCTTCCCATAGTTGCCGGCATTTTTATAGTTGCCGGTGCTGTATTTAAGTAATGAGTCAAAATAGCTATTATTATTTGTGAGTATGTCAATTGCTTTATCAAACTGTTTATTTCTGATGTGTATGCTGGCGAGATAATTATAAGCTAACATTTTACCTGGTCTCCATGAATTGGGATTATTCCACCAAGGTTCATTTATATAGCGGTTCCAATATAGCATAGCGGAGTCGTATTGGCCGATTTGGGTAAAAATGCTTGAAATATCTAAAGTAAAACCGCCCCAGGTTGTCTTGCCATGGCTAGTCTTAGTCCTATCAACCTCGTTAGCCATTCGCATATAGTTTAACGCTCCCTCATAATCACCGGCAGCAGAATAAAGATTAGACATGTTCCATAATGCCCACAAAAATGCCCAGGAATAAGCGGAAGCAAATTCAGAAGACGACATCGATTTTAAGATTTCAAGATTATTTTTTGCATAATCAAATGCTTTCTCATTTTCGCCGGTACTAAGGTACCCCTGGCATACCCAATTGCTCAGGGCCGCTGCTCTTATTGTTTTACCAGCTTTTTTAAAATGGGCTATTGATTTTTTATAATACGCATCAATTTGGCCAGGGGCTGTCGTAGTTGAAACTAAAAGCGAATACGCCCATCCTAATACTTCATCACTTCCTATCTCTTCGCCAATTCTTATTGCTTCCTTTGCATTTCTTTCTTTTAGTGAATCAGGCGATGATGATAGCAAGCCCATTGCAATTCCTTTTTTATAACCGAGAGCTTTAGATTCGCTTAAAATTTTATTGCCATAGTAACGAATACTATCAAATGCTTTTATTCCTGGAGAGGAAGCGATATCGGAATAATATTCGCATATCAATGTCATGCAGTTGACACGATCAGTTCCCTTAAGGGAAGGCAGTAACTTTTTCAGGCTGTCTATTTTCAGACTATCTTTTACAAGGTTTGGAGATTGAGCAAATACCTGGAAATAACAACAGGATAATATTGCAGCAATAAATATATTTTTTTTCATATTATTTCTAAAAGCCTGTTTTGGTGAAAAGATGTTGTAGTAATTTACAAAATTCGCCAGGCATTCAGTGATATAAAAGTAGAAATGATTTTACCGGATGTTTTTCCAGAATGAGTATAAGAGAATGTTATGTGGGTAAATTACCGACTGTAATGAGTAAGAGGAAATCCATATAAAAACAGTTCTCATTCCTTAATGGGTAAAAGCCTCATCATCAGCTCTTCTTTTCTGCTCCTGGAAACATCCACTGAAGAGCCATCCGTCATGATACAATATCCGCCTTCTCCTTTTATGTATCTTACAATTTCATTTAGATTAATAATGTGAGAATGATGCACTCGCAGAAAGGCATAGTCTTCTAATATTTCTTCTATTTCTTTTAAAGTACGGGAAACCAATATTCTTTTTTTATCACTGAGAAAAAACTCTGTGTAATTATTATTTGCAGAACAGCTAATGATTGTATTTACAGGCACTAATTCCAAACCCTGCATGGTAGGCAATGCAATACGCTGAACGGGAATAGAAGGCTGATTAATTTTTTGTAATAATATTTCCAGTTGCTGTGGAATGGTGTTATTTATTTTTTTAAGCATTTTCTGCACTGCCTTTTCTAATTCTTCCCTATCCACAGGTTTTAATAAATAATCGAGAGCGCTGAACTTAATTGCTTTGATAGCATACTGGTCGTAGCTGGTAGTAAAGATGAGTTCAAAATCAATTTTGGGTAATTGTTCCAGTAATTGAAAACCATTCATATTGGGCATTTCAATATCAAGAAAAACTAATTGCGGATGAAGAGAAACAATTTCCTGCAATGCTTCTTCGCCGGAATAACAAACAGCTGCCACGGACAATTCAGGGCAGCAATCCTTTATCAATATTTGCAAAGCTTCACAGCTATGTCTTTCGTCATCAACAATAATTGTTTTTATCATTTTAATGTTACAGGTTCGTGAATGTCATCTTTATATGTAATGTGCAATGTAACTTCTGTGCCTGAAATATTTCCTTCATCATCTAACACATCTTCGCTATTGTAAAAAGTACGAACAGTTGTTTCATTATTGAAAAGCGCAAGCCTTTCTGTAGTGATCTTAAGTCCAAAAGATTTTTGTTTTTCTCCTGATTTACTTTTTAATTCAGCAGCTTTTATCCTTCCTACCCCATTATCTGTAATGCTACATTTAAGTTGTTCGTTCTCGATGCTCATAATTATATCCAGCCTTCCCTGTCCTTCTTTATGCATAAGCCCATGCCAGATCGCATTTTCGCAAAACGGCTGCAGTATCATTGGTGGAATATAAATAGTTTCTGGTTCGATTGTATTTGCATAAACAATATTATAATCAAAAGAATTGCTGAAGCGAAGACGTTCCATATCGAGGTACAATCGCAGCATTTCTATTTCATCACTAACCGGAATCATAGATAATTGTGAGTTGGTAAGTACCATACGAATAAGCCGTGAAAAACGGGTTAAGTAGTCAGCTGCCTCCCGGCTTTCGTTCTTAAGAATAAATTTATTAATTGAGCTAAGACAATTAAAAACAAAATGTGGGTTCATTTGAGCCCTCAATGCCTGCATTTCTAATTCAGTTGCCTGCTGTTGCAGTTCTGCATGTTTCTTCTCACTTGCAAGTCTTTCATTCTTTCTTTTACTGGCGATGTATCGAAAAATGAAAACTCCTGCTACAAGTAACAAAACTAAACAGGCAATCAGAAAATATTTAAGAGATGCTTCCTGTTTTAATTGCTGTGCTTTTAATTGGTTATCCTTATTCAGTAAGTTGATCTGGCTGGTCTTCCTTTCTTCTTCAGCTTCCTTTTTATAATTATTCAATTTCCATAGAAACAGATGATTTTGAATTGAATCTTTTAATTTGATATATTTCAGAAGATATTGATAAGCCTTTTCATTTTGCTTTAAATGATTAAATATTTCAGAAAGTAATTCATAGCCATACAAAAGATTCGGTCTTTTCCCTCTTTCCAATGCTATCATAGTACCTTCATTTGCATATTTTAAGGCCGACTTATAATCCCCTTTTTGAATATAAGCATTTGCCATATCAAGTAAGGGTTCAATCATTGGATTTTTCATTGATCGTTTCCTCATTGTATCAATAAATGGGTAAAGAATATTAATTGTTTTATCATAATCTTTTTTAATCAGGGAAATTTTTGCGAGAAGAAAATTTGCTTGAGCTACATAAACCATGTTTTTGTTTTTGAATTTATCTATATAAAATAGAGCGGAATCAATCTGCTGCATCTTGACAAAAAGTCTTGCAATTAAAAGATCATCTTCAGTTTCAATATTATAAACGGCAGCGTATTGGTGGGCTTGCTTAAAATAATTCACAGCTGTTTCATAATCTCCTGCTGCCTGGTATAATGAACTCAGATTATTATACGATTCTAATACCATCGAATGACCCCACTCGGAGTTTGCTCTTTTTTGTGCAGAAATTTTATTCAGTTTTAATGCAGCCTGGCAGTAATCAATTCCTTCCTCATATTCTCCCTTATAGGAAAATTCCTCACAAAGCCAGGTGGCTATTAAAGCCTGTCCATCCATGTCTCCGGCCTTCATAAAATATTCATATGCTTTTTTTTCATTTTCAATAGTGTTTTTAATCTTGCTCATTTGCAGATAAGCTCCCCCAAGCATTTCGTTGTCATTCAACTGTTCACCAATCTGGACCACCTGTTGTAAATAATTTTCTGCAACAGAAAAATTGATCTTTTTCTTAAATGAGAAAATAATTTCAACACCAGCCGTGGTAAGCAAGGCATTACCGAGCCCCTTTTTATATCTGATTTTTTTAGCTTCTTCCTGAGCCAGTGTAGCATAATGTAATACTGAATCGAAACGATTTAGAAACCCCCCCTCTCCGTGAATGTCTCCATATTTTCCTGCCAAAGAAAGCATAGAGTCTATCCGTGTTATTCCTGTTAATGAGGATAGTTGTTTTTTTAAATTCTCGATCTTCAAACTATCAGCCTTACGAATTTCATTCCGACGATCCTCAGAGTATTGACATAAAGACGAAAAATGGCAAATAAGTACAAAGGCTATAATTAAATAGTACTTTCTCATAACAAAAATGAAATGCAGTTTTAGTTAGAAAAGTTATCGAAAAGAATCAGCATTTCACTGCTAAACTATTTCTATACAAACGTGTTGTAAATATTGTATTAGTAATTCACGAATAATGAAGGGCATCTTACGTAAACTGAATGACAGTTAACGTTTGAGAAAACATTATTCCTTCTAATAGCAGTATAAAATCCTTCCTCTAAAACTGGAAATAAATAAATGTGCTACTGCTTTCCTGGCTTAATATTAAGAGGATCAGCATTGCACTCCATATTAACCCCAACAGCCACCACGGCATTTTATTGGCAACAGTTAATACTCTTGTGTTACGCATCATCCAGTGAAAGGCAACCATGCACACAACAATAACAGAAACTTTTATGATAGCTAAATTGGTTAATAGCACTGCACCATTAGGTACACGGGAAAACATTGATGTAAGCATTCTCCATGCAGAAGTAAAATCAGGTGATCTGAAAAATACCCACGTAACATTTACCAGGAAAAAAGTAAGCAATGCAAGAAGAATGTTTGATGATTGCACTCTTCTTAAAAACCTGGGTGCCATAAATCTAACTCCCTGTACAGCAATTGAAGCCTGTGAAACTGTTTGTCGTTGAGGCTTTGCCCGTGATTTATAATCCTGAATAAATTTTTCCACCATTAAATAAAAACCATGCAAAGCACCCCAAACAACAAACGTCCATTGGGCGCCATGCCATAATCCTCCCAGCAACATTGTTATCATTAAATTGATGTATGTTCTGAATTTCCCTTTTCGGTTTCCACCCAAAGGAATATATAAATAATCCCTTAGCCATGCGGAAAGTGTGATATGCCATCTTCGCCAGAAATCAGAAAAGCCTACAGCAGCATAGGGATATAAAAAGTTTTCCGGCAGCACAAAACCTAAACACGATGCCACACCAAGTGCACAGCTTGAATAGCCTGCAAAGTCAAAAAATATTTGTCCGGAAAATGCCAGCACTCCCATCCATGCATCCAATGTATTCAAGGGATCTTTGGCCCCAAACACAGTGTTGGCAGGGGCGGAGAGCATACTGTCTGCCAACACAACTTTCATAAATAATCCCAGGGAAATTAATAATAATCCATTCATTAATTGTTTCTGAGTTGCTGTTCTTGGTGTTTCAAATTGCGGTACAAGCTGCGGTGGCCGCACAATAGGGCCGGCAACGAGGTGAGGAAAGAAGGTAACAAACAAAGCAAAATCCAGCATTGATTTTACCGGCTCGCTTCTTTTTTTGTACATATCAATGGTATAACACAATGTGGTAAACGTATAAAATGAAATACCGGCAGGTAAAATAATATTTGGTTTGGCAGGATGATAATTAAAGCCAATGGTATTTACAAGGTGAGTAAAGTTTTCAAGTAAAAATCCCCCATACTTAAAAAAGCAAAGCATACCCAGGTTTCCGCAAAGGCTAATAACAAGCAACAATTTTCTTTTATGTTTATTGGGTTGCGTATACAATGCTCTACCCACATAAAAATCAACAATAGTTGCCAGCCAAAGCAAAAGAACAAAGGGCGGATTCCATGCTGCATAAAAAATATAGCTGGCTATCAGCAGGTTTACTTTTTTTACTTTCCACGCCAGGGGAAGATTGTGCAGCACAAGCATCACTATAAAGAAAACAATAAATGTATACGAGTTAAATACCATGACTAAAAGTTTTTAGAGTTAATATTATTGAAAGCAGTTGTTTGTTTATTTGGGAAAGACCAGCCTTTTTCTTTTTCAAGAATATTGATTAAAGTTTTGGTATAAATCATGCCGTCATTTGGCGCTAAATGCGACCATTCAGGACATACAAATGAAGCAATTTCAGGATAATCTTCAAAATAAATACCCTGGCAATTGGTAAATAGCAGCAAACTGTCCCAATATTTTTGACGGGGATAATTAATTTTTTCAGCCTCATAATATGCGCCGCTGGAAGGTGTTCGTACAAATAATATTTTCCCGCCTCTTGCTTTTATTTTATCAATAGAAATTTTTACTAATTTAAAAATGGTTTGAAGAGAATCTCCGCTAATCCCCGGTGATTTATCAAGATTGCCAACTTTTGCCCAGTTATTTTTCTGTTTTTGTTGTTTTAAGGTATCCCTCAAAAAAATTTCACTCATAAAAGATTCTCTATCTGAAGTATTCATTCCAAATGCTCTTGGAAATGTCGGCCGCTCAAAAATCCCTTTTCGTTTTGGAACCGGTACGTCATCCAGTAAAGCATTTAAACTAAACTTATTTTTTTCCAGGAACACAAGTTTGGATTCTAATATATAATTGATGACAGAACTAAACTTTTCTGCCGGAGTCCATTTCTTATAAAATTCTATTCCATCAATTGCAGATTTTTCAGTTCGTTTTGTATTACGTCCAAAAAATAATCCCTCTGTAACATCTAATATTACTTTGCCTTTAAAATTTTTATCGTTGGCAAGATCATCCAGCAGAGGGCGGGGAGAAGTACCGACGAATGAAAGTTGTATAGCTTTTTCACCTGTGATTAATTCCCACGTAGGAATGTCAAGATCGAATTTTATACGGGAAGAACCGATAAAAATTGTTTCGTCGTTAATTGGTTTATAAATTTCTTTTCGCTTTGTACTCCATAAACTCTCATCATCATTATATGAAACCGGATAACCTATGCTGCGTAAATAAAACTCCCAGCTGGCTATAAAAACCAGAACCAATATCAAGGTTAATATTCCTGCTTTTTTAAAATTGGTTGATTCCATTTATAAAGAAGTTTGTTTAGAAAATATCCAACCTTTTTCCTTTTGAAGAATTTCAATTATTTTTTTTGTGAATACCATTGCCTGTTGCGGGCTTAAGTGTGACCATTCCGGGCAGATAAAATGAGCAATTTCAGGATAGTCTTCAAAATAAATTCCGGGGGTATTTGTATATGTCAGCAGTTTGTCCCAATAAAGTTCCCTGGGATAAGCTATTTTTTCTCCTGCCCTTGCCTCGCCACTTGATGGCGGACGTAAAAATATTACCTGTCCTCCTTTTGCTTTTATTTTATCAATTGAGGTTTTTAAATCCTTAAAAATATTTTGCAATGAATCCCCTTTTATTCCGGGATTTGCCGATACTACTCCGAATTTGATCCATGCATTTTTAACCTGTCTTTGCCTGCCTGTATCTTTAATAAAATCATCTGACATTATATTCTGTCTGTCAAAAGTTGTAGGCTCAAATCCTATAGGGAAGCCGCTAAAAACAGGAACGCCTTTTCTCCCCGGAACAGGTAACTGATCCAATAGAGCATTCAATGACATTTTTTTTGATTCTAAAAAAACAAGGTTACGTTGTAAAACATAATCTATATAAAAACTTGCCTTTTGAGCCGGAGTCCATTTTTTATAATAGTCGATACTTTTTTGTGCATTCTCCTGGTCACCGGGGTCACGCGAAAACAATATAAATTCAGTACCGTCAACAATTAATTTTCCTTTGAAGTTTTTATCATTGGCCAGATCTTTTAAAACCAGTTGTGGTGATGTACCAACTAATGCAAGTTGAATTGCTCTTTCACCCGTAATATCTTCCCATGTTTTCAGGTCTGTATCAAATTTTATACGGGAACTGCCAATAAAGAAAGTTGATCTTTCAGGCTGATCATATATCTCAGATCTTTTATTTGCCCACAGTGGTTCATTATCATCAAAAGAAAAAGATATACCTATAGCCCGCAAATAAAACTCCCAGCAGCCAATAGCGATCAGCACTAAAAGGAGTGTTAACATTCCGGCCTTTTTAAGATTAGTAGCTTCCATTAATTAATAGCAGCGATTTGTTTATTAGGAAATCTCCAGCCTTTTTCTTCCTCCAGTATTTTAATTAAATTTTTAGTGAACACTATTGCATCGGATGGTTTAAGATGGGAAAATTCAGGACATTGAAAATGCGCTATAGCAGGATAATCTTCATAATGAATGCCTGGGCAATTGGTAAGCGCTAATAATCTATCCCAGTATTTTTCCCTGGGGAAACCCATTTTTTCTCCCATTAAGAATGGTCCGCTGGATGGGGTTCGCACAAAAACTATCTGTCCGCCTCTTGCTTTAATGTTATCTACGTCATGTTTAATTGTTGAGAAGATAGAATCTTCCTGCGCAGGAGTTAGACGTGGCATAGTCGACATCATTTTTCCTACATCCTGCCAAATACTTTTCACTTTATTTTGCAAATTGGTATCGGCTACAAAACGATCGGTCATTTTATCCTGCCTGTCAAAAGTTATCCTTCCAAACTCCATTGGAAAATCGAGACCACCATAAACACCGGGGCGGGGCGGTACACCTGATTTTTCCAATAAAGCGTTAAGCGATAAATAATCTTTATCTAAAAAAACCAATTGAGATTCCAGTATATGATTAACCTGAAAACTAAATTTCTGGGCAGGTGTTCGTTCTTTATAATATTTAATGCCCTCTGTTACTCTTACACCATTTGGACTGAATAAACCAAAAAATAAACCTTCAGTAACATCGATCATAAGCTTGCCTTTAAATTTTTGATCGTTGGCAAGATCATCTAAAATGGGTAGGGGTGAAGCGCCTTCAAATGCCAATTGAATGGGTTCTTCTCCTGTTAGAGATCGCCAGGTATCAGTATCCAGATCATATTTATTGCGTGATGAGCCTATGAATACAGTTGCTTTATCAGATGGTGCATATACTTTTGCCCTTTTATCAGACCACAATTCCTTTCCATCATCATACGCTATATTAATGCCTTTACTGCGGAGATACAATTCCCAGCTCACAATAAAAATACCAACAAGGATAAATGAGAATATACCTGCTTTTACAAGATTTTTATTTTCCATATTATATAAGTTCAGTCATAAAATAATAATAACCGGAGGTCTGGAATAAACAGTAGTGTAGAAGATAGGTTCTGGTATCGAAAAAAATTAAAGATAGTCTTCCTTTTTAAAAATCAAAAAGAATAATAAAATAAGTTTTCCTTATCTTAATTTATTTTTATTTATGAACATTGAATATATATAAATAATTTATGAGCAACCAACATCATTACTCCTTATCAATAAAATGGACCGGCAATAAAGGCAATGGTACAGGTACGTATACAGGTTATGATCGCAGCCATTCTGTATCAATAGAAAATAAACCTGATCTGTTATGCTCATCAGATGCTGCCTTTCGTGGTGATAAAACGAAGTATACTCCTGAAGATCTTTTGGTGGCTTCTATTTCAGGTTGTCATATGCTTTGGTATTTGCATCTATGTTCAGAAGCAGGTATAGTTGTAATAGATTATATCGATAATGCAAAAGGAACTATGATGGTAACAGATGATGGCGGCGGGCATTTTACAGAAGTAACTTTATATCCCGAAGTAACGATCATCGATAGTTCAATGGAAGAAAAAGCAAATGAATTACACAAGAGAGCAAACAAGCTTTGTTTCATTGCTAACTCCTGCAACTTTCCAATACATCATAAGCCGATGTATAAAATAAAAAGATAAATAAAAGCTGACGGAAAATATTATAGGTTGAACCAATAGTTTAATTTAAAAATAAGTGCCCGGGTACGGTTCTTTAAAAAAGGGGTAGTAAAATAATTGTCGGTATAAACAATAAATAAATCGCTCATAGGCTTAAACCTCCACTGAAAACGGCTGTTAATATTTACATTATTCTGTTGGGTATTATATTGAAAATAAATTGTCCAAAAAATATTTGTGCTAAAGCCTATTTCTGTTTTTGAACTTATGAGAAATAATTCTGCATTGCCATAAGGCTGAGGGAAATCAAGTTTATTATAATCCATCAGTATTGAAAAATTTCCCCAGGGTTGTTTTCGAAATCGTATTTCACCAGTGGTTGAAAATAGGTTGCCATTATAAAAACCACCAGCTTTTATCCCTGCAGTTATGCCAATATTTTTTCTTGAATCACTTTTGTATTCTATATTAAAGCGGTGATATACATATTTATCCGGTGGCAGCGGAGCATTGCCGGTAAACTTTGTATAAAATAATAGCCGTGTATCTGAACGTTCAAATCCTGTGGTTAAGGCGCTCGAATTTTTAAAATCAATTTTATACCGAAGCCTGTTTAATTGATCGCTGAGTGAACCTCCGGGGTTAAAGTAAATTTGATTTTCAATACCCCATAGATGACTGTTGATCTTCCCTTTTTGGGGGATAGATTTGTATTCTGCCTCTGCAAACAATTGTTTAAACCCAAGTCGGAATATAGTATCCAGGTAAGCATCATAATTATTTATACGACCCACAAATCCCATATCAGCATAATAATTGGTACCTACTTCATTGTAGTGAAGTTTTGCGCCAATATTTCGGGTACTATATTCTGCACCTGTACTAATAAAAAAGTTTCTATCTTTTATTCCGGGTTTAAATGAGTAGTGAATGCCTCCAAATGTTTTCCATTTACCGGTATTACTGGTTAATTCAGTTTCCAGCCCGGCATTACGGCTATATTGATTTAAAGGATCTTTTAGTTTTTGGCTATCAGTTAAAAAGCTTTGCCGGTTAAGAAAATAAGCATTGATACCTGATCGCTTGAAAACCCTTTCTTTCATAACCACTGCTGTATAATTCTGTGCGCCAAAATTATTTTTTCTAAGCGTTTGGATATTCATTAAGCCAATTCGTAATTTTTTATTCAGGTTACCGCTTAGCCGGGCTCCGCCAATAATTGGTATAGCATTTCCATCAGCATCTAAGCCAATTGTTCTTGAATAGAATGGACGAATAAATTCATATCCAAGGTCAGCATACAGATCAGCATTCTCCAGAAAGAAAGTTCTTTTTTCCGGGAAAAATATATTAAACCGGGTAAGATTAGTCACCTGTTGATCTACTTCTACCTGAGAAAAATCAGGGTTCACTGCCAGGTCCAGATTCATGTTGGAAGACACCGCTACTTTGGCATCAAAACCGGCATTGATTTTTGCTTTTAATGACGTATTGTTTTCATTATCCTTTTGCATTGTACTACTTGCATAAGGTATGAAAGAAATATTTTTCCCGGGAACAGGTGGCGGTGCATCCCAAACCAAAGAACCAAAATAACCAAGATCATTCCACTGAATATTCAACGGTACTTTTGTCCACAAGCTCCATTGTGCATTTTTTTGATCCCCCCGTATAAAATTCAAACCCCACTCAGTTTTACCAGCTGCATATCTTATACTTTTGAAAGGAATGGCCATCTCACTTGTCCAGCTGTCATTATATCGTTTAGTGGCGCTAAACCATTTATTATCCCATGTCCAGTTAATGTTATTGCTTGTACTATACATATCTTCATATTGTACATTATAAGCTGATACACAGAAAATAAAAGCATTTGCATGTTGATTCATAGGATCAAACATTAAGGCCAGTACATCGCTGTTATTGGGGCGGGTGTCCCTTTTCAGCGTAGCATTAATATAGGGTATAGTATCATAACATTTAATAGCTACAAAGATAAATTCATCATTATACGCCAGTCGGATTTCTGTTTGATGTTTCGCCGGGTCTTTATCCCGGTTTATACTTTCCCAAAAATTAGTTGCCACATCAGCAGTTTGCCAGGTGGCTTCAGATAATTCTCCATCTATTTTTATTGTTTCGTTAGTCCTTGCGATTTTTACCTTATATTTTTCCTGGTAATTAAAATTGGTTTGCGGGAAAGATTGTATAAAACACAGTAAATAAAAAATGATTAGTGCAATATGAAAAGGAAAAATCCTAATTCTCTTTTTTTGCATTTCAAATATTTTGAAATTTTTTACTATTTTAAATATAAGTATTTAATAGAAAAACTTAGAAGATCAGCAGAAGTATCTAAACAAACACATTATAAAAGCCGAAATTACCTGCTTCAATTAAAGAATGAATCATATTAATAAACATGCTTAGCCTAAACTTTAACCCATTCCCTGTTTTATCAACAGAAAGGTTAATACTCAGACAGGTAA
>JAYVEA010000187.1:0-12335 GCA_043749085.1 Chitinophagales bacterium | reverse complement strand
ATTCGTATCTGGCCATTGACGAGGGGCCAATAATTGTGATGATTGAAAATTACAGAACCGGTTTGCTATGGAATTTATTTACAAGCTGTCCTGAAGTAAAATCGGGTTTGAGAAATCTTGGATTTACTGCGCCATATCTTTAATATTATGCTTCAAAAAAATCAATTATTTCTCTTTATAATTTTCTTGTCTGTAATTACGGCATGTACTAATAACAAACAGATTGCAAAAGATAAAGTTCAATTTACAAAACAGGATGAAGAATTATACACCTTAGTAGAAAGACAAACCTTTCAATATTTCTGGGATGGCGCTGAACCAGTGAGCGGGATGGGAAGAGAAAGATTTCATGAAGATGGAATTTATCCTGCTGATGATAAGAATGTGGTAACTACAGGTGGCAGTGGCTTTGGGGTAATGGCAATACTTGCCGGTATCAATCAAAATTTTATTACAAGAGAAGAAGGCAGAAAAAGAATTGAGAAAATTGTAAGCTTTTTAGAAAAGGCAGATCGCTTTCATGGTGCGTGGTCTCACTGGATTTATGGTGAAACAGGAAAAGTAAAACCATTTGGGAGAAAAGATAACGGAGGTGATCTGGTAGAAACTTCTTTTATGTTGCAGGGTTTGCTTTGTGTTCGTCAATATTTTCAAAATGGAAATGCAGAAGAAAAAAATCTTGCACAAAGAATTGATAAACTTTGGAAAGAAGTTGACTTCGATTGGTACCGCAATGGTAAACCTGCCTCGCCGGCAGGCAGGAATGTTTTGTACTGGCACTGGAGCCCAACCTATGCATGGGAAATGAATTTTCCGGTAACCGGTTACAACGAATGTTTAATAATGTATGTGCTTGCTGCTTCTTCTCCCACTCATTCTGTTCCTGCAGAAGTATATCACGAGGGTTGGGCAAAGAGCGGAGCCATCAAAGCCACAACAACAAAGTATGGACATACATTGCATCTCTCTCATAATGGAGCAGCGGAATATGGAGGCCCACTTTTCTGGGCTCATTATTCTTACCTTGGTTTAGATCCACATGGATTAAAAGACCAATATGCAGATTATTGGGAAGAAAACAAAAACCAGGCATTAATTAATCACGACTGGTGTGCAGATAATCCAAAAAAATTTATTGGATATGGGTATGATAACTGGGGGCTTACTGCCAGCTATTCTGTAAAAGGTTATGCAGCGCATGCGCCGGGAGAGAAAAATGACCTCGGAGTAATTTCTCCTACAGCTGCGCTTGCTTCCATGCCTTACACTCCTGAGTATTCAATGCAGGCAATGCGGCACTGGTATAATGATATGAAAGATAAACTGTGGGGCCCGTATGGTTTTTATGATGCATTTAGTGAAACTTATAACTGGTATCCTAAACAATATCTGGCAATAGACCAGGGACCTATTGTTGTGATGATGGAAAATTATCGCAGCGGAATGTTATGGAAATTATTTATGAGCTGTCCTGAGATAAAAAATGGTTTAAAAAAATTAAGCTTTCAAAGTCCATGGATAAATGAATCTCAACATTGATATGTTTCGTAAAATTATTTTTACTGCGATTGCTATATTCATAAATTCATTACTTTTTGCGCAAAAAAATGTAAAGCGGCTAACTCATACTTATCCTGATTCTATTCCGGTTGTTGGCATTATAAAAAACATTTCTGATTCTGCATTGCTTGATGTTGTACAACGTCAAACGTTTCGATACTTCTGGCATTATGCTCATCCTGTAAGTGGTTTAGCAAGAGAAAGAAGCAATACAGTAAAAGCTGAATATTACTGGGATTATATAAATGAAGCATATGATGAACCAAATTTTAGTAAAGGAACATTTGGTGCCGAAGCCTGCGCCATTGGGGGGACAGGGTTTGGTATCATGTCAACAATTGTTGCAGTAAACCGTAGATGGATTGGCAAAGACACAGCCCTAAAACGGCTGGTAAAAATTGTTGATTTTTTAATCAATGCAGATTGCTATCATGGTATCTATCCGCATTTTATGAATGGAAGAACAGGCAAAACCATTAAGTTCGACCGGCTTGATGATGGTGCCGACATTGTTGAAACATCTTATCTCTTAATGGGCTTTCTCTGTGCAAGAGAATATTTTAATGGTAACACTCCAAGAGAAGTTTATTTACGCAAACGTATCAACCAGATGTGGGGCGCTGCAAACTGGAACTGGCATACGAACAATCAGAATAAATTATTTTGGCACTGGAGTCCGAACAATGGCTTTGATATGAACTTCCCGGTGTGGGGTTATAATGAATGTTTGATAACTTATATCATGGCAGCTTCATCACCGTATCATTCTATTTCAAAAGATGTTTACAATGGCACATGGGCAGGTAGCGCAGGTTTTAAAAATGGTAATACATACTATGGATATAAATTGCCTTTAGGAAATTATGATAAAGACAAAGGTGGTCCTTTATTTTTTGAGCAATATACATTCCAGGGTATTGATCCCCGGGGCTTGAAAGACTCTTTGGGTAATGATTATTTAATGCAGGGGAAAAATCATACACTTATCAACAGGGCTTATTGTATAGAGAATCCAAATAAGTTCAAAGGTTACAGTTCAACATGCTGGGGGCTAACTGCCGGCGATAGTTACAAAGGTTACGTGGCTCACAGTCCTGAAAATGATCGTGGTGTTATACAACCCACTGCTGCAATATCTTCTATGCCTTACACGCCAAAAGAAAGTATGGAAGCGTTACGCTTTTTCTATTATAACCTCGGCGATAAAATATGGACCAAATATGGTTTTGTTGATGGCTTTAGTATTCATCATAACTGGTATGCTAAAAGTCATCTTGCTATTGACCAGGGACCAATTGTAGTGATGATAGAAAATTATCGCAGCGGTTTATTATGGAAATTATTTATGCAGATCAAGGATATACAAAATGGTTTAAAAAAACTTGGATTCACAAGTCCATGGTTTAATAAATAAGGTAGAAATTGTTATTAAATTTTTTGTATGAATAATATTACACGACAAAAATTTTTGCAGCAGTCTGCGATGGCAGGCGCAACCGTATTACTTTCTTCACTGGAAAGTTTTGCATTAACTAAAGCAGATAAAAAATTAAAGGTAGCAGTTATTGGTTGCGGAAGTGTAAGCAACCGTTACCTGCCACAACTGCAATCATCTAAATTGATTGAGGTAGTAAGCCTTTGCGATATTAAGTATGAAAGAGCTGTGGCACAAAACAAACAATACAACGTAAATGCAAAAACATATCCGCACATTGATGCTATGTTAAAAGGTGTTCCATTTGATATGATGGTTACACTAACTGATATGCAGGTACATGGTGACTTAAATAAAAAAGCATTGCAGGCAGGTAAACATGTATGGAGTGAAAAGCCAATGGCCAATACCTATGCTGAAGGAAAAGCATTGCTTGAAATGGCAAGGAGTAAAAGGCTTCGTCTATGGGGCGCACCGGCAGTAGTTAATAGCCCGCAGTTTGCATTCATGAGTAAAATAATCCAGGAAGGAAAACTTGGTCGCGTTGCAAGTGCACATGGTCAGTACGGACACACAGGGCCAACATGGTCTGCATTTTTTTATGAGAAAGGTGGCGGCAGTATGCCTGATCTTGGTGTATATAATATGGCAACACTAACGGGGTTACTTGGCCCTGCAAGAAGTGTGATGGCAATTACGAGTATTGTTAATCCGGAACGTACTGTTGATGATAAAGGAAAAATAAAAGTAGAGGCAGAAGACAATGCGCATTTATTATTACAGCATGATAAAAATGTAATATCTCATGTAATGTGCGGCTTTAATTATTTTGACCCCCATGGGCATGAAGCAAAAGGGCAATCGTTACACTCCATCCAAATTTACGGCGACAAGGGTAATATGCGTTTGATAGGTTATGATTGGGAAACCAGCGGTGTTATGCTGGATAATTCATGGACTGAGCCTGCAAAATTATATCAGCAGGATAGCGAAGGTTATGAATGGCAGGAGGGCGCAAGAGTCACGGGTGAAAGTATTCTAAAAGGTATCGAGCCAAGAATAAATGTCGAACATGCTTTGCATGTACTCGAAATAATGGAAGCCGCAAGAAGATCATCGGCTACCGGTATGAAGGTGAAATTGCAAAGCAAATTTCCATGGCCAATGGTATAGACGTTATAAGAATTTTAAATAGAGCTAACTTCAATAAAACAATTCCGATGAACCGCTTTATAATTTTGTGTTTATTTTTTCTTTTTGGTTTTAATTCTCAGGCACAACCGCAACAGCGCACTTACTGCAATCCCATCAATATAGATTATGGCTATACGCCCATTCCCAATTTTAGTGAGTGGGGAAGACACAGGGCTACTGCAGATCCGGTGATAGTTAGATATAAAAATGAGTACTATTTATTCTCAACAAACCAATGGGGATATTGGTGGAGTAATGACATGCTTAACTGGAAATTTATCTCAAGAAAGTTTTTACGTCCATGGAATCAGGGTTATGATGAACTGTGTGCACCGGCAGTTGGAATAATCGGAGATACTATGATAGTTTTCGGTTCAACCTATACCAAAAATTTTACTATATGGATGAGTACCGATCCAAAGAATAATGTATGGAAGCCATTGGTAGATTCATTTGAAATTGGAGGATGGGATCCAACCTTTTTCACAGATGATGATGGCCGGTTATATATGTATAACGGAAGCAGTAATCGTTACCCGATGTATGGCATTGAATTGAACCGAAAAACGATGAAGCCTATGGGTACAAGACAGGAAATGTATTTGCTGGAGCCCTGGCGCTACGGGTGGCAACGTTTTGGTGAACACATGGACAATACTTTCCTGGATCCATTTATTGAAGGATCGCATATGACAAAATATAAGAACAAATATTATTTGCAATACGGTGCACCGGGTACAGAATTCAGTGGTTATGCTGACGGGCTGATTGTTGGTGATGGGCCATTAGGGCCATTCACACCTATGTCAGATCCATTAAGTTTTAAATTAGGTGGTTATGTGCGTGGTGCAGGCCATGGTGCTACCTTCCAGGATAAATTCAATAATTACTGGCACGTATCCACAACAGTTGTGTCTGTTAAAAATACTTTTGAACGAAGGATAGGTATTTGGCCTGCAGGATTTGACGGAGATGATGCTATGTGGTGCAATACTACATTTGGCGATTACCCACATTATATACCAGATAGCCGTTTTCAGAATGTATCTTATGGACCTGATGGGAAGTCACCTTATTTCACCGGGTGGATGTTGTTGAATTATAATAAGCCAGTGCAGGCATCTTCTACCTTAGGTGGCTATCATCCAAATAATGCAGTTGACGAACTGATGAAAACTTATTGGAGTGCAACTACGGGCAATAAAGGTGAATGGTTTCAATCTGATCTTGGAAATACAGCAACAGTAAATGCCATACAAATTAATTATGCTGACCAGGATGTTGCTGCAGACAAATTAGGAAAAGTTAACGGCCAATACCATCAATACAAATTGTATTATTCTATCGATGGAAAAAAATGGAATGTGCTGGTAGATAAAAGCAATAATAAAACCGATGTTCCTCATGATTATGTAGAGCTTCCAATACCGGTGCAGACACGGTACATTAAACTCGAAAATATTCACATGCCTACAGGCAAATTTGCATTAAGCGGCTTTAGAGTTTTTGGTAATGGCAATGGGGCAAAACCGGATGCTGTAAAAGACTTTATTGTTCTGCGTACTGAGAAAGACAAAAGAAGCGCCTTTATAAAATGGAGCCCTGTTGATAATGGCTTTGCATACAATATTTATTATGGCACTAACCCGGATAAATTATATACAAGCATCATGGTGCATGGTAATAATGAATACTGGTTAAAGGCGATGGATTCGCAAAAGACGTATTATTTCACCATTGAATCAATAAATGAAAATGGAACGTCTGCCCGTATGGCTATAAAGAAAGTAGAATAATTACATAAACAAAATGCAAATGAAAAAACTTAAAATAACTGGTGTCCTTCTTTTAATCATAACATCAGGTTTGTTTGCACAAACTACTCAACCTCCATTTTGGGAGGATATACAAAATTTTAAAAAGCAGGATAGTGTACATTTCCCTGCAAAGAATCAAATCCTGTTTGTCGGAAGTTCATCGTTTACAAAGTGGACTGATGTTCAAAATTATTTCCTGGGTTATAAAATTATTAATCGTGGTTTTGGTGGTTCGTCATTGCCGGACGTGATACGATATGCAGGTGATATTATTTTTCCTTATCACCCAAAACAAATTGTTATCTATTGCGGGGAGAATGACCTGGCTGCTTCTGATACCGTTACACCACAAACAGTCTTTAACAAGTTTAAGCAATTATTTAAATTGATAAGAAGCAAGATGCCAAATGTTCCGGTAGTATTTATTTCTATAAAACCCAGCCCCAGCCGGCAACACTTAATGCCAAAAATGCTGGCAGCAAACAGCTTGATAAAAAAATATTTAAAAGAAAATAAAAGAACAGCTTTTGTTGATGTATATCATAAAATGCTTAATGCTTATGGAAATCCTATCGATGATATTTTTATAGAAGATAAACTCCATATGAATGCTAAAGGATATGCCATCTGGCAAAAGGCTATACAACCCTATTTACTAAAATAAAATATTGATTGCTCATAAAAAATTAAATCACATGCTAAGAAATTTGTTAACAGGATTGATACTGCTTTGTATTATTAATGCACAGGCCCAAACACAGGATGCAAAGATGAAATCTTTTGTTGATGCTTTGATGAAAAAAATGACTTTAGAAGAAAAGCTTGGGCAATTAAATTTACCCGGGGCAGGTGATATTACTACAGGGCAGGCAGGCAGCTCAGACATTGCAAAAAAAATTAAGGAAGGGAAAGTTGGTGGCTTATTCAATATTAAAGGCGTAGAAAAAATCAGGGATGTACAAAAGGTAGCTATAGAAGAAAGTCGTTTAAAAATCCCTTTGCTTTTTGGTATGGATGTGATCCATGGTTATCAAACAACATTTCCTATACCATTAGGTTTATCCTGCACATGGGATATGCAGGCGGTGGAGAAAAGTGCAAGAATCGCTGCTATTGAAGCAAGCGCTGATGGAATATGCTGGACATTCTCACCCATGGTAGATATTGCCCGTGATCCACGCTGGGGGCGAATTGCAGAAGGCGCCGGCGAAGATGCCTACCTGGGATCGCAAATTGCCAAAGCAATGGTTAAAGGATACCAGGGAAATGATCTTTCAAAAAATAATACTATAATGGCTTGCGTAAAGCATTATGCATTGTATGGCGCTGCAGAAGCGGGGCGTGATTATAACACTACCGACATGAGTCGTGTGAGAATGTACAATGAATATTTTCCTCCATATAAAGCTGCTGTAGATGCAGGTGCAGGCAGTGTAATGTCATCATTTAATGAAGTTGATGGAATACCTGCTTCTGCCAATAAATGGCTGATGACCGATGTGCTTCGCAAACAATGGGGCTTTAAAGGTTTTGTGGTAACTGATTACACAGCCATTCATGAAATGATAGATCATGGACTTGGAGATCTGCAAACAGTTTCGGCCCGTGCCCTGATGGCAGGGATTGATATGGATATGGTGGGCGAGGGTTTTTTAACAACGGTAACAAAATCTTTAAAAGAAGGAAAAGTTACACAACAACAAATTGATCTTGCCTGCAGAAGAATACTGGAATCAAAATACAGGTTGGGATTGTTTGACGACCCTTATCGTTACTGTGATATAAAAAGAGCACAGACAGAAATATTTACTGATGCAAATCGTAAAGTGGCAAGAGAAATTGCGGCACAAAGTTTTGTTTTACTAAAAAATCAGAATAATATTTTGCCTTTGAAAAAAAGCGGCACCATTGCATTGATCGGTCCGCTTGCAGATAATAAAGAAAATATGCCCGGTACCTGGAGTGTAGCTACTGATTTTTCAAAAGCAATTTCTTTATTAGCAGGATTAAAAGAAGTGGCAGGCAATAGTATAAAAATTTTAACTGCAAAAGGTTCCAACCTGGATGCGGATAGTTTATTTGAAGATCGTGCAGGAATGTTTGGCAAATCCTTACATAGAGATAGTCGCTCTGAAAATGAGATAATGCAGGAAGCATTGAACATCGCAAATCAATCTGATGTAATTGTTGCTGCACTTGGTGAATCTGCTGAGATGAGCGGCGAAAGCAGTAGCAGAAGTAATATTGAAATTCCGGAGGCACAAAAAAATCTATTAAAAGTATTATTAAAAACAGGTAAGCCGGTAGTATTGGTATTATTTACAGGAAGACCATTGGCATTAAAATGGGAAAGTGAAAATGTTCCTGCAATTTTAAATGTATGGTTTGGTGGTTCAGAAGCCGGAACTGCCATTGCAGATGTTTTATTTGGAGTTGTAAATCCTTCCGGAAAATTAACTGCAACATTTCCCCAAAATGTAGGGCAGGTACCAATTTATTACAATCATAAAAATACAGGCCGTCCATTGCCGGAAGGAAAATGGTTTCAGAAATTCCGTTCTAATTATTTAGATGTTTCCAACGACCCGTTGTATCCGTTTGGTTTTGGATTAAGTTATACAACATTTAATTATGGTGATATAAAACTCAGCAGCAAATCATTGAAAGGAAATCAAACATTAACGGCTACAATCAATGTTAGCAATACCGGCAATAAAAACGGAAAGGAAGTAGTGCAGTTATATATTCGTGATGTAGCAGGCAGCATAACCAGGCCGGTAAAGGAATTAAAAGGATTTCAAAAGATTGATCTGAGGCCGGGTGAAACAAAAACTGTGACATTCAATATTACTCCCAATGATCTAAAATTTTATAATTACGATCTAAAATATGATTGGGAGCCGGGAGAATTTCAAATTATGGTCGGAAGCAATTCAAGGGATGTAAAATCAGCAACTATAAACTGGGCTAAATAATTTTCTTCTAATAATTTTTTTCAGAAATGGGTCTATTAATTGGCAGAAATGTTTTTGGTGATCCTGCAAACCATGGAAACACTCTTACAAAAGAAGATGCATTGCAATTGCTGAAGGACTGGGTAAAGAATGACCGGTTACAACTGCATATGAAACAGGTTGCTTACTTAATGCAACGCTGGGCTGCAGAAAGAGAACAATTAAATGATGATGATATTTGGCGATGGGAAATGGCTGGTCTGTTACATGATGCTGATTGGGATCAATGGCCGGAAGAGCATTGCAAAAAAATAATAAATGAATTGGAAAATAGAAATATTGATCCCGAAATAATTTATGCTATCGCATCACACGGCCCAAATCACTTCGGTGTAGACCCTGTAACAAAAATGGATAAAATGTTATATGCTTTTGATGAATTGTCAGGATTGATTCATGCATATTCTTTAATGCGCCCCGAAGGTTATAAGGCAATGGAATTAAAAGGAGTGAAGAAACGGTTAAAAGAAAAATCTTTTGCAGCAAATGTATCCCGTGAAGAGATCAATGATGCATGTCATCGAGCAGAGCTTTCTTTGGACGAAGTAATTAATTTCATAATTCTGCACCAACTATCAGCAGAATAACTCCATTATTTTTAGAAGTATTAACCAAACTAAAATATCTTTTTTGTAATCCCCACATTTATGCCAACACTTGTTATAGGAAGGCTCCCAATTCCAACACCTTTAAGCGGAATTTTTATATAAGGTTCAAAACGAAGTGTGCCTGTCTTACCGAGGGAATGATTATAACCGGCGCTAACATTCATATCTGATAATAAATATTGAGAAGATTTTTTATAGGTTTTATTATAAGGATAAGGCGCACCTGTTGAAACAACTGTGTAGCTGTAACTCTCCTGTTTCATAAAATAAGATGATAGTCCAACTGTTGCAAACAAGGTAGTTTTTCCGGAAGATTTTAAATTATATTTTACATTGATGGGAACTTCTATCATTTTACAATTGCCATTTACATTTATGATCTTGGCGTTTGGAGGCAGATAAATTTTGCCGGTATTAAAATATTTTCCATCGCTATAATAATATTTTTTATCCCATACGATCCCGGTTTCAAGAGCCAGTTTTTTATTTAGCTGATAACCTAATATAATTCCCATGTTTACCCCTGTATTTTTTACTGACTGAAACTTAACAGTGCTTATATCAGGCCCCACAGTAACTCCTGCATATAAAAAATTATTTTTTTGCTTCTTATTTTTATTATTCTTCTTAATATTTTTCTCATTATTCTTTTCTTCATCAGTTGTAACTACAGCATTATTCTTTTCTATTAAATTGTTATCTATCTTTTTATTATTAGTATTTATAACATCCTGGTTTGTATTTTCCTCTTTGTTTAGATGTGTTTTTTTATTTATTGTAATAACTACTTCATCATCTTCCTTATCAGATGGTTGATTAATTGTAAAAGATGTATTAGAACGTGCTACCAGGTTTCGGTAATTATTTTTTGCAATAAATTGAATTGTTTTTGGATTTGTATTTACAGTTTGATCTACGTTTTGTTGAGTTAATTCTTCACCCCGGCTGGTATTATTTTTAATGTTAAATGGTTGGGAAATTTTATAATTTTTAGCAGTATTCTTTTTTGCTGCAACACTTTTATCAGATCGGGTGGGAGAGGAAATATAATAATAGCCCGCCCATCCAATTGGCAATAATAATAAAAGCACCCATAAGCTTCGTCGGTTTTTATTTGTATCCGGTTCATTACTGAAGCCTTCCGCAGCAAGTGCCAGCCGCACTTTTTCCCAGCCAGCATTATCAGTTTTCAGCGGATATTTTTCTGCTGCCTTTCTTAACAATTCATCCATATCATCATTTTCCTGTAACATACATTATAGGTTTCTGTTCTCCTTTTTTTAAAAAACCTTGTAATAACACTCTTGCCTTTGATAAGTTCGATTTAGAAGTGCCAACACTTATTTTTAAAGTATAAGCAATTTGCTGGTGCGTAAAACCATCTATCACATACATATTAAAAACAGCACGATATCCGGGAGGTAGTTTTTTTATTTCAAGTATAAGTTCTTTATATAATAATGATTGATCTGCGGACTGACTTTTATCTTCTAACCAAATGCCATCATTAAGAGCTCCGATCTCCGGTAAAAAAGCATCTTTTCTAAGCCTGTCAATTGCTGTATTTATCATTATAGTACGCATCCACCCCATTAGCATCATTTCGGGGTTTACTGTTTCTTCATAATGAAAAGTATGGAGTTTTCTAAACACTTTTATAAAGCCATCATTTACCACATCAGTTGCTTTGTCGTACCTGAAAATATACCTGAATACGATCTTTAAGCAATAGCCATAATATCGTTCATAGAGATGTTTTTGATCTCTATAGTCGTTCCGCACGCATCCAGCAATTATCTCCGGCAAACTATTCAAAAAATGATATGTTATTTAAGTGAGTACGCAGCTTTTACCCTTTGGTTGCCTTTTAAAAGTAATAAAATCTTTTGGGATTTCAATGTTGATAGAGTAGAAGTGAACCTATATTACCCATTATTTATTATCGTAACATTGTAATAAGTTAATCTGATTAATCATACAAAAAGAAGAGACTAAAAGTATATGGCAGGTACACAACATTACGATGCGTTTTTGATGGCGGGCATTCTGCTTAACCTTACTCCCGGCAATGATACCATATTTATTTTAAGCAGAACAATTGCACAGGGGCGTAGAGCCGGTATAATGTCAGTGTTGGGCATTGCTACAGGTTCTTTAGTGCATACATTTTTTGCCGCTGTAGGGCTCTCTGTAATCATAACTCAATCACCTGTTGTTTTTAATATTATAAAATACGCCGGTGCTGTTTACCTTTTTTATATCGGTGTAAAAATGATCCTTTCAGGATCCCCGGTTATAGATCTGCATAAACCTGAAGTTGAAAAATATAAAAAAATTTATTGGCAGGCGGTACTTACAAATGTTTTAAATCCTAAGGTGGCTTTGTTCTTCATCTCTTTCCTTCCGCAGTTCATTGATCCTGCTTATCATAATCACTACTTATCTTTTATAATTCTCGGATTATCCTTCACAGCTACCGGAACCTTATGGTGTTTATTGCTGGCATTATTTGCCTCGGTTATTTCTACAGCACTTATTAAGAATAATAAAACAGGAAGTTACTTAACAAAAGCCTGCGGTTTTATTTTAGTGGGACTTGGTATTAAAGTAGCACTTGTAAAATAGTATCGGGTTTTTTTTTGCTGAAACTTTGTATTTTGTGACATACTATTCATCTTAAAAATCATCTCATGCAAAGACGGCAATT
>JAYVEA010000186.1:0-12391 GCA_043749085.1 Chitinophagales bacterium | reverse complement strand
GAAAGCAGGCTTTGAAACAAATAATACTATATGTCCTGAAGATTCTTCGGTCTTTAAAAATACCAGTACAGGCAAAATAAATTCCTGGCTATGGAATTTTGGAAACGGCATTACCAGTAACCAGCAAACACCGGCACCTCAAAAGTATTCACCGGCAGGCAGTGAGGTTAGTTATACTATTCAACTCTCGGTAACGGGGGTTAATAATTGTGTAGATGTTGCCACTCAAAAGATAACAATATTAAAAACCTGTTTCATAGCAGTACCTAATGCCTTTACGCCCAATGATGATGGCTTAAATGATTTCTTCTATCCGATGAATGCGCTTAAAGCAGATGATCTTGATTTCAGAGTCTATAACAGGTGGGGCCAGTTGGTTTTTAAAACCAATGACTGGACAAAACAATGGAACGGAAAAATTAAAGGCATTGCGCAGCCTGCAGGCGTATACGTTTGGACATTTAAATATACACATCATGATACAGGAAAGAAATATTCTCTTAAAGGAACTATGATGCTTATAAGATAATAATTTGCAGTATGTCCATCATTCAGATTGCCACTCCTTTTAATATTGACCTTGAATTTGAAATAGCAGAATTTCATAAAAGGCTGTTTGCCTACATCATTGATTTTTTTATACTTATTATTTATTTGATAATTATGAAGAACCTGTATTATGGCAGGTTTGAGAATGTTAGCCGGGGAATTATGGAAAGCCATATTGGTATCGATATTCTTACTATATCTGTTCCCATGTTATTATATGCTTTGGCGAGTGAAGTATTGATGCATGGGCAAACAATAGGTAAAAAAATTATGAAGATAAGGGTTATCAGCCTTGAAGGCGGAGAGCCAACCCTGGGGCAATATTTGATAAGATGGCTGTTCAGGGCATGGGAGTGGCCCTTCTTATTTGGTTATGTTTTCTTTTCAACAGGAAGCATAATTGCCTATACTTTAATTACAGGTTTTTTAGGAATAGTTGTGGTAATAATAATCGGTGTGTCAAAAAAAAGTCAGCGCCTGGGAGATATTGCAGCCAACACTGCGGTAGTAAATACAAAGTCAAAACTCTCTGTGCATGATACAGTGTTCATGGAAATATCTCAGCCTGATTATCATGTAAAATTTCCAGAGGTTTTAAAACTAACAGACCGGGATATCAATACAATAAAAAATGTTGTGAATCATTTTTATAAAACGCATAGTGCTGATACTGCAGGCAGGGTTGCCAATAAAGTTCAAAGTGTTTTAAAAGTCAGCACAAATATGTACCCTATAGACTTTTTAGAAAAGCTTTTGGCAGATTATAATTACCTCGCTACAAAAGAATGATCAGCGCATCGTTCCTCCTATTCCAACTATGAAGGCTATAGCATACATAACCAATATCACGATGGTAAAAATTCCATAGAACTTAAACATCGATTTTAAATTTATGAAAGCAGTATCTAAACTTTCCTGGTTAGGAACTCTTATAGCATCCTGCATTTTATTAGAGAATTTAAAAAGATACAGGCATGGGAAAAAAAGAATAATTGCAACTACAGCATAAACAATCCCAATGTATTTTATGAATTCACTATCATACAAAGATGACCTTGAGTATGATAAAAAAATCTGAGCCCAAATTCCAGCGATTAGCATAATTGCGATGAGGATAAAGCCAACTATGGCAAGAAATTTACCCCATTTAGCTGCCGTATTTAAATTAGATTGTGAAGTTTCGCTGATCAAAAGTTCATTACTTAAAAGATCACCTTGTTCCATATAAGTTAGTTTGGTTAAAGTTTATAAGTCTTGAAAATAAACATTTTATTTATTTATTATCAGGCGTGAACCGTCAGATAAGGTTAATAAGCTCTTGCAAACAAAACCCTTTCCTTACTTGGGTTCCCGGTTAAAATGCATTTACCGTCTTCCTTAATATTATTCAACGGAATGCAACGAATAGTTGCCTTGCTAAGTTCTTTTATTTTGTCTTCTGTTTCAGCAGTGCCATCCCAATGCGCTGAAATAAAACCTCCGGGACCATCCAACAATTTTTCAAAATCTTCCCAGGTATCAGCTTTAGAAATATTTTCATCTCTGAAGATTTTTGCTTTACTGTAAATATTTGTTTGGATATCATTCAGCAAAGTATGGATCGTTTCTGCAAGGCCGTCAATACTTACGGTCATTTTTTCTTTTGTATCTCTTCGTGCAACTTCAACAAAATTTTTTTCCAGGTCTCTTGCACCTATTGCAATTCGAACAGGAACTCCTTTCATTTCATACTCAGCAAATTTCCATCCCGGCCTGTTGTTGTCATTATCATCATACTTTACTTTAATGCCCAGTGCCTTAAACTTTAGCATTAACTCTTTTACTTTTTCATCAATTACATTTTTCTGTTCTTCTCCTTTATAAATAGGAATGAACACAACCTGTATGGGAGCCAGTTTTGGCGGTAATACCAATCCTTCATCATCACTATGTGCCATCACCAATGCACCTATCAATCTTGTACTTACACCCCAGCTTGTAGCCCATACATAATCCAGCTTATTTTGTTTATCAGAAAATTTTACATCAAATGCCTTGGCAAAATTTTGCCCCAGAAAATGGGAAGTACCTGCCTGTAATGCTTTGCCGTCCTGCATTAACGCTTCAATACAATAAGTATCTTCTGCTCCTGCAAATCTTTCATTAATACTTTTTACACCTTTAATAACAGGCATGGCCATCCATTCTTCAGCAAACTCTGCATATATATTCAGCATTTGAATTGTTTCATCAATTGCTTCCTGTGCAGTTGCATGGGCGGTATGTCCTTCCTGCCAGAGAAATTCAGCAGTGCGTAAAAATAATCTTGTACGCATTTCCCATCGCACCACATTTGCCCATTGATTAATTAAGAGAGGCAGATCACGATAAGATTGTATCCATGTTTTATAAGTGTTCCAGATAATTGTTTCTGATGTTGGGCGGATAATTAATTCTTCTTCCAGCTTTGCTTCAGGATCAACAATAATTCCTCCTCCATTAGGATCGTTCATCAGCCTGTAATGTGTTACCACAGCGCATTCTTTTGCAAAGCCTTCCACATGCGCTGCTTCTTTACTTAAAAAACTTTTTGGAATAAACAGTGGGAAATATGCATTTTGATGCCCGGTTTCTTTAAACATTTTATCCAACTGGTCTCTCATATTTTCCCATAAGGCATATCCATAGGGCTTTATAACCATGCACCCACGCACTGCGCTATAATCTGCCAGTCCACCTTTTAAAATAAGATCATTATACCACTGCGAATAATCCTGTTGCCTGCTTGTAATTTCTTTGCTCATGTAAACCTGTAACGTTTTTGATTAAAAAGATTCTATATTTAGATATTCAATTTGTTTCACTTTTATTTAACACCGATGCTCTAAAACAAACGTATTATGAAGAGTAAATTGTGTTTAGAAATTCTGCGCACACAAAAGTAACGACTTCATTTTTAAACCTTCAAACTCGCTATCATGAAAATTAATTTTTTACTCGCCGCAATCATCACAGCAACAATATGCAGTTGCTCCACTTCTTACAAAACAGGGCAGACACCTGATGATGTTTATTATTCCCCTGTTCGTTTGCAAAATGATAATGTAAGAAGAGATAATAATGAGAATAAAAATGTGTACGATAATTCGGTATACTCAACACCTGAAGATCGTGAAATAAGAAGAAGAGTGCATAACCGCAGGTATAGAAGATATGATGACAGGTATGGAAGATATGATGACAGGTATGATTATCCTTATGGATATAATGATTATTCTCCTGTTTATATAAATCCAAAATCAGGCAGGGCACCAAATACTTCGCAGCCAAGAAAAACTAATTTAGGGGCTTATACGCCTCATACAATCTCTGCAGATTCAATAAGGTCAACCAATCCTAAATTAGGAATGCAAAATAATTCAGGCGCAACTAATAATGGGACTGCTAACCCTGTAAGAACGTTTGACACTCCCGGCAGTTCATCCGGTACTCCTAATAATGGAAGCGGTGTTGGTAATTTCATAAGGAAGATTTTTAGTGGTGACAATTCAAATAATACTTACACTCCCAATAGTTCTAATAACTCTTCGCCTTCAAGAACATTTGAAAGCCGTAACAGCAATAGCAGTAGCAATAATAACAGCTCAAGCAATTCCAATACTAACAGTTCTTCCACGAATAGTTCTTCATCAAGCACTTCGGCGCCTGTGAGAACTTTTAAAAAAGATAATTAAATAATAAACCCAGGGACAACAAAAATGTTGTCCCTGAATAATAATAATTATTTGAAAAAATTTACCCTACTCCTTTATTTCTTCCATTCTTTTACCTCATAAACTTCTCATTATGAAAACATACTTCTACATATCAATTTTTTTATTGGCTATTACAAATACATATGCCCAGGCACCAGAGGATGCATTGCGCTATTCATGGACAACACAAAGTGGCACTGCCCGCAACCAGGCCATAGGCGGTGCTTCCGGATCGTTGGGCGGAGAATTTTCTACTTTGTTTGTTAACCCTGCCGGGTTAGGATTTTATAAAACTGATGAATTAGTAATAACTCCTGCATATAATATTTTCAATAACAAAAACACTTATAAAGGAATATTATCAAAAACTTCACTTAGTAAATTCAATCTAAGTGCTAGTGGCTTATTATTTTCTCTGAATAATAACCCCAAAAGTAATGTGAGAAATTTTACAATTGCGCTTGGTGTTAACAGGTCAGCAGATTTTAACAGCAATATTTTTTACAAGGGCACAAATAATAAAAGTTCTTATTCAGAAAAATATCTTGAAGAGTTAATTCATAACAATGTGAAAGATCCTAACCGTGCTGCTATGGATTATCCATATGGAAGTAGCCTGGCGCTTAATACTTATTTAATTGATACCATTAGAGCTGCAAATGGTTCTGTTGCAGGTTACAAAAGCCTGGCAACTGTTGCTTCAGGGCTTAACCAGGAAAATACAATAAACAGCACCGGGGGAATTACCGATTTTGCTTTAGGTGGCGCAGTTAATTTCAGGGATAAATTATTTTTTGGAGGAACAATTACCATTCCTATTCTCAATTATAACCGCAACGCATCTTTTAAAGAAAGTGATGCAACTGCAAGCCCTACAAATAATTTTAAGTATGCAATGATCAATGAAAATCTGGAGACCAAAGGTGCCGGCATTAATGCAAAAATCGGGTTGATCTATAAGCCGGTAGAATATGTGCGTTTGGGTATTGCAATTCATTCTCCTACTTTTTATGAACTAACCGATAAATACAGCACTGAAATAATTACAGACCTGGAAGGTTACGGAGGAGCAGGAATAAAAAGACAAAGTTCATTAGACTTTAATAATAACCAGCGTGGAGAATTGAAATATAATCTATCAACCCCATGGAGAATTATTGCTAGCGGCTCTTACGTTTTTCGTGAAGTGGAAAATGTAACAAGGCAAAAGGCATTTGTTACTGCAGATATTGAATATATAAATTATAAATCTGCTTCTTTTACCGTTATTGACCAGCAGGATATTGACACAAAAAATTATTTTAATGATCTTAATAAAGCTATAGATCAGCTATATAAAGGTGCACTCAATTTCAGGATCGGCGGGGAATTAAAATTTAATACTGTTATGTTCAGACTTGGCGGGGCCTATTATGGCAACCCTTATAAAAACAACAAGGCAGACCGAGTTAAATTTAGTGGTGGCTTAGGTTACAGGAATAAAGGTTTTTTTGCCGACCTCACTTATGTATATGCAATGAATAGTGATGTAAACTATCCTTACAGGTTGCAGGATAAACCAAATGATCCGGCTTCAATAAAAAATAATGCGGGAAATATTGTTGCAACGATTGGGTTTAAATTATAAACAATTAAAAAAATTATTTAGGCATCAACATTTTGTTGGTGTCTTTTTATTTGTTCTATTATCCTTTGAGCGTAAAGAAAAACGGAATATAATAATACCCAAATAGTACTGTTCCATCTTGGGAACGCAATGCTGCAACATTAGAGTTTGGTGAACATATACCAACAGGTGTTATTGTCCATACCGCAGGAATAATACTTGTTCTTGTAACTACAGCAAAAGATGTTGCGCTATTGGCTACATCTTCATATCCTTTATGAAAACTTACCCTCCACCCTGTAGTACTGTTATAAATTCCATTGCCCATGTAAATACATTCTGTAGTTGGGTTTCCATTTACCCCGAGATTTTGAAGTGGTATGTAAGGTTGTGTGCCAAATGTTGTTGAACCAGTAGAGAAATGATAGTTCTGACTGCTACTTGGAGAAGGCCGATAGTTGTTTGAGGCATCAACAGGATTGTTGAAGTTGTAAACTACCCACCTGGCAGCTGCAATATTAGGCTTCGATGTTGATAGAGTATTAAATGCAAAGGTTCCAAACTGATCTAAAATAGCCTGAACATAATCCACTCCATTTACATAATCACCTTTGCCATCATTTTGAATGTTATAGGCATTACCATTCAGGCCGAAGTTGGATACTGTTACTTTCAATGATATGGTTGGAAGAGAATTCGCTCTTAAGTTCGCGGAAGTGACTTCACTCGCATTAACAGATAACACTACATCTGCGGTATTTTTTTTACATGATGTAAAGGTTAACAACAATCCACACATAATTAATATGGATGTATGGATAAAGAGAATCTTTTTCATAATCGTTTGTTTTGATTATTATAAATTAAAAGCAAATTTATTTAAACCAAAAGGGATCAAGAATACCAGTGGATGAGAGATAAGAGCTTTTTCTAATAGTTTGGAGATGAGAAGAAAGAATCTTTCAAAGATTATAATTGTTTAGGCAGTTAAGCAAAGATTAATAACAAATTACAGATATTATTTATATAAACAAAAGATTAGAAGAAAATATATCTAAAGCATTTACCCACTGCACGTCCTTATCTTTTTTAAACCATGTCATCTGGCGCTTGGCATAATGGCGGGTATTAATCTTTATTTGTTCAATGGCTTCGGCTAAAGAAATTTTTCCTGCAAGATGATCAAACAATTCTTTGTAGCCGACTGTTTGCAATGCATTTAAATTTTTAAATTGAGAAAGACCTTTTACTTCATTTAACAATCCATCATTCATCATATCATCCACTCTCCTGTTTATATTTTGATGAAGCTCTTCTTTTGGTAATTCCAATCCTATCTTAATTATCTTAAAATCTCTTTCTTGTTTTTTGTGGGATTGAAACTCAATTATTGATCTGCCGGTGGAAAACTTTACTTCCAAAGCTCTCATCATTCGCTGCGGATTTTGTATTTCTCCTTTAGAAAAATATAAGGGATCACATTTTTCTATTTCTGTTTGCAGCCATTCTAAACCTTTATTTTTAAAATTGGAACTTATTTCTTCTCTTATCGAAGTATCAATAACGGGTACTTTATCCATACCTTCACAGAAAGCTTTAATATACAATCCGGTACCACCTACTATTACAGCAATATCATGTTTGATAAAAATTTCATCTGCCTTTTGTAAAGCATATTCTTCAAAAACTTTTGCATTCACCTCATCCCGTATAGAATGTGAATTAATGAAATGATGTTTTACTTTTTGTAATTGTTCAGCAGAAGGTTTTGCAACACCAATATTTAATTCCCGGTAACACTGGCGGCTATCGGCAGATATTATCTCTGTATTAAAATGGTGAGCTAATTCAATAGCCAGTGAGGTTTTACCAACAGCCGTTGGGCCAACAACTATTACGCAGGTTTTATTTTTCAACTTTATTTCACCGCAGAGAACATACGTAAAAGGAGTTTACGCAGAGAAGCTTTCTTTGCGTAAACTCTGCTTCTTCTTTCTCAGCGGTTAATCTTATTATGTTTATTTAAATTCATCCTCAGCAGAAGTATCTTCTGCTTCCTCTTCCGCATCATCCGATGTTTCACTTTCTGTTCCATCTTCTCCCTCCTCACCCATAGCAAGTAAAGCGTCTGCATTCAGATCATATTTTTCTTCTATCTCTGCAAGTTTTTCACTTATTAAACCTTTTGTTCCATACTGGCTTGGCCCAATACCTTCGCTTCTTGCACAGGACGGATAACTTGTCTTACTGCTCTCTTCTTTATTTACATTAATAAGCTCAACCATAAAGGTCCAGTTCTTATTAAAGTCATATACGTAAATAAATTTCTGGTTGGTATCTTTTATTTCACTGCCAATGGTGGTTTCACTCATCAGCAATGGTGGAGCTGCGTAAGTTTTATCATATTTTTCCAGGGTAATTTCTTTACCTCTTTGCCATTTATCATTACTGCGATAAAACGTTGCCTTATGTTTATTATCAAATTCAAAACATCTTAGTATCTCATGATGCAGATCAGAAAAAGTATGCGAATGTTTTATTACAATATCACGATAAACACTGTCATCATCTTCCCAATAAATCCTGAATCTTAAAATTGCCATATCACGAAATTAAGAATAACGAAGTAATAAAAATAAATTAGAAAGAGAGCTAAATTTCGTAAATTACCTGCCCGTTTTTACTATCCCGAATTCAACCGCTTTTTCTATCATAAACTTATATGCGGCCTCATATTCATTGGGAATAATTCCATCTAAAATTGCCTCACGGATTGCTGTTTTTATATCCCCTACTTTTCGTGAAGGCGGGAGATCAAATTCCTTCATTATCATTTCACCGGTTATTGGCGGTTGCCAGTTTCTTATCTTATCACTTTCTTCCACTTCTGCAAGGCGTTGGCTCACCATCTCAAAATTTTCCAGGTAGCGTTTTACTTTTAATTTATTTTTTGAAGTGATATCAGCTTTACACAGTGTCATTAATGCCTCAATATCTTCACCCGCATCAAAAAGCAACCTTCGTAATGCCGAATCTGTAATATTTTCTTTTGTAAGGCTGATAGGACGCAGATGCAACTCCACCATTTTCCTGACAAACTTCATTTTTTCATTTTGGGGAAGTTTAAGCTGGTTAAATATTTTAGGAACCATTCTGCCGCCAACAACCTCATGCCCATGAAATGTCCACCCATGCCCTTCCTCAAACTTTTTTGTTTTTGGTTTTGCAATGTCATGTAGTATGGCAGCCCATCGCAGCCAAAGATCATTGGTATGCTCTGAAATATTATCCAGCACCTTAAGTGTATGAAAAAAATTATCCTTATGGCCTTTGCCATCGATGTATTCAGCGCCGGCAAGATCAACCATTTGAGGAAAAATAATTTTGAGCAATCCGGTTGTATATAAAAGTTTAAAGCCCACTGAAGGCACTTCACTCATAATAATTTTGTTTAGCTCATCAGCGATACGCTCGGAGCTCACAATCTTTATCCGCTCTGCATTTGCATTAATGGCTTTCAATGTTTTTTCTTCAATAGTGAAATGTAATTGTGAAGCAAAACGGATTGCTCTCATCATTCGCAAAGGATCGTCGCTAAATGTTAGTTCAGGTGCTAAAGGTGTTTTGATTATTTTTTTTGTAAGATCACTTAAGCCATTAAATGGATCTACCAGTTCCCCAAAGTCCTTTTCATTTAAACTAATGGCCAATGTATTTATAGTAAAATCCCGGCGGTTCTGATCGTCTTCAATAGTGCCCTGTTGTACTGTTGGTTTGCGACTGTCATAATTATAACTTTCCTTTCTTGCACCTACAAACTCAATATCAAGGTCATCAATCTTAAGCTGCGCTGTTCCAAAATTTTTAAAAACTGAAATTTGAGAAGTTGGCTTAAATTGTTTTGCAACTTTTTCTGCCAAAGCAATTCCATCTCCCACACAAACAATATCAATATCTTTTGTTGACCGGCCAATGATTTTATCTCTTACAAAACCACCGATTAAAAAGCATGGCATTTCTAATTCAACTGCTGCTCTAGCAATTTTTTTTAATACAAATAATTCTTTATCGCTGCAATTAATATACATTGGTGCAAATGTAATTTTTTAAATATGAGAATGAAAATGTTGAATTAGGGATAAAGATGAAAAGCTGCGGGATAGAAGTGAAAAGCCCGCAGTAGCCTTGCGCAGGCATAGTGGCGGACTTGCAACGGATAGCCCGGGCTAAAGTTGAGTTATGTTTTAATAGTTGAGAGCATCCCATTATTTACAATTAATGTGGCATTAATCTTGACAACTATAGTATTCCTTTAAAAACACGTTTCTTTGATGGAGATTTTGACAATTTGTCTAACGAAATAAAAATTATGAATCATAAGATTTTTTTGGGTGGAACAGAAGATGAAATGGAATTTATGCCTATTATACCATTGAATGAAGATGGCGAAAACAATGATGAACAGGTGATTCCTTCAGAATTACCATTATTACCATTGAGAAATACCGTTCTTTTTCCAGGGGTTGTTTTGCCGATTACTGTTGGCAGGGATAAAAGTATTAAGGCCGTAACTGATGCATATAAGTCTGACAAATTGGTAGGCGTTGTATCGCAAAAAGACAGTAATGTAGAAGAACCTACTGTTAGCGATTTGGTTGACATTGGCACTGTAGCAAAAATTGTAAAGCTGATTAAAATGCCGGATGGCGGCACCACCATAATAATCCAGGGTAAAAAAAGATTTAAGACAGAAGAGATAACAACTGACGAGCCTTATTTTAAAGCAAGAATAACGGTTTTGGAAGATGAGCCATTAACTGATGACACGGATTTTGGGGCAATGGTAGGCTCTATTAAAGAGTTAGCGGCACAGATAATACAAATTTCCCCTAACCTTCCTTCTGAGGCATCCATCATTTTAAAAAATATTGAGAACCCTGCCTTTCTTATTCATTTTGTAAGCAGTAACCTTAACAGCACATTGGTTGAAAAACAAAGGTTGCTGGAAATAAATAATATAAAAGCAAGAGCTGAAGTACTGATGAATTTATTGCATACAGAATTGCAATATGCTGAGCTAAAAAATAAAGTCACCAACAAAACACGCGCTGAACTTGATAAACAGCAGAAAGATTATTTTTTGCAGCAACAAATGAAAGCCATTAAAGAAGAATTAGGTGGAGAAAATGTTGCTGAAGTAAATGATATGCGCAAAAAAGCTGAAGGAAAAAAATGGCCATTAGCTGCAAAAGAAATGTTTCACAAAGGGGTAGAGAAGTTGGAAAGGATGCATCCTTCAACGCCTGATTATTCAGTAGTGTACAATCATCTTGACCTGATGCTTGACCTGCCTTGGGAGGATTATACTAAAGATCAGTATGATCTTAAAAAAGCAAAAAAAATTTTAGATCATGACCATTATGGAATGGGGAAAATAAAAGAAAGAATATTGGAATACCTGGCTGTATTGAAATTAAAAGGTGATATGAAGAGCCCGATACTTTGTTTTGTTGGCCCTCCCGGAATTGGTAAAACATCTTTGGGTAAAAGCATCGCCAATGCAATCAGCAGGAAATATGTAAGAGTAAGTTTAGGCGGATTGCATGATGAAAGTGAGATCCGTGGCCACCGCAAAACCTATATTGGTGCTATGCCAGGCAGGATCCTGCAATCTATAAGAAAAACAAAATCATCCAATCCTGTAATGATATTAGATGAGATAGACAAGGTAGGAAACGATTTCAGAGGCGATCCTTCATCTGCTTTATTGGAAGTTCTGGATCCTGAGCAAAACAATAATTTCTACGATAATTATTTAGAGCTTGAATATGATCTTAGTAAAGTTTTATTTATTGCCACGGCAAATAACCTGCAAAATATTTCTCCTGCTCTTCGTGACCGTTTAGAAATAATTGACCTGAGTGGTTATGCAATAGAAGAAAAGATCGAGATTGCTAAACGACATTTATTACCGAAGCAAAAAGAAGCACATGGATTAAAAGATGTGAGCTTTAAAATAAGCGATGCAGTTTTGGAAAAAGTTATTTCAGATTATACAAGGGAAAGTGGCGTTCGGGATCTTGACAGGCAACTGGCATCCATTATGCGAAATCTTGCTAAACAATATGCCATAAAAGGAAAACTAAAACCTACGATAAGCATTGGAGATGTTCATAAAATATTGGGCAAATCACGCTTTAGTAATGAGATGTATAAAACAGCTAACATGGCGGGAGTTGCTGTAGGGCTTGCATGGACGTATGTAGGCGGCGATATTTTATTTATTGAAACTACCACCAGCGATAATGGAAAAGGTGAGCTGAAACTTACCGGTAACCTTGGTAATGTAATGAAAGAAAGTGCGACAACAGCTATGACCTACCTGCAATCGAACGCAAAAAAGTACGGTATCGATCCTGAAATATTCACTAAGAAAAATGTTCACATACATATACCTGAAGGTGCTACGCCAAAAGATGGTCCCAGCGCGGGTATTACGCTT
>JAYVEA010000185.1:0-12401 GCA_043749085.1 Chitinophagales bacterium | reverse complement strand
GTTTTAGAACCTTTTGGAAGAGACCTTGCAATTAAAGTTTATTCGTCTCCTCCTGTAACTGCAAAGGACACCTTATATTATCCTTTATATGATTCTATCAAAGCGGTTGCACAACAATTCCCTAATCTTAATAGATTTCTTTTAAAGGGATCAGCAAAAACATCTTCTACATCTGATATCAGTATCGGATATAACATTCCGCAAGGCTCTGTAACTGTAACGGCAGGTGGGCAGCAATTGAGAGAAAATATTGATTATACAATTAACTATGATCTTGGAACAATAAAAGTAATTAACCAGGCTATTACCAATGCCGGTTTACCCGTGCAGGTAAATTATGAGAACAATGCCAGCTTTGGTTTACAGCAAAGAAATTATATGGCATTGCGGTTGGATTATCTTGCAAAGAATACAGCCCGTAAACAATTATCTTTTGGCGCAACTATGGTACGCCTTGGTGAAAGGCCATTCTTTACAAAAGTGGATTTTGGTGAAGATCCCATACGTAATACAATGTATGGTGTTGATATGAATTATCACCAGGATGTGCCGAGGTTAACTAAATTTTTAAACAAACTTCCATTTTATAAAACAACAGCGCCATCATCAATCAATGCCTATGTTGAGGCTGCCTATTTACAACCGGGGCATGCCCCTCAAATTGGTAAAGGCAACACAGGTACTATTTATATAGATAATTTTGAAGGAAGTAAAAGTGATATTGATCTTCGGTTTCCGCCGATAAGTTGGGCGCTTGCATCAACTCCGTTTGGCGCAACAGATAGAAATGGCAATGTTCTTTTTCCTGAGGCTTCTTTAAATAACAGTCTTGATTATGGTAAGAACCGGGCCCGTATTGCATGGTACCAGATAGAGCCAACACTCCAGGATGTTCGCAGTGCATCAAATCCGTTAAAAGGAAATAAAGCAGAATTATCGGACCCACGGGTACGATCAGTTTCTCAATCAGAAATTTTTCCGCAACGTACCAACAGCTTTGGCCAAAATCAATTGATAACTTTTGATCTTGCTTATTATCCAACAGATCGTGGTCCTTATAATTATGATGCAAGCAAAGTAAATGCATTAGGTAAACTACTTAATCCCAAAAACCGTTGGGGTGGCCTGATGCGTAATATTGACCAGACAGATTTTGAAACTGCCAATATTGAATTTATTGAATGCTGGGTGCAGGACCCTTTCATTTTAAAACCTTCCAGCACGGGCGGAAAATTTTATATCAACCTGGGCAATGTATCAGAAGATGTATTAAAAGACAGCAGGAGATTTTACGAGAATGGATTGCCAACGCCAAATGCGCCATCACAGGTAGATAATTCTATTTGGGGAAGAGTGCCCCGCAATCCTATCCAGGTTACCAATGCATTCAGTAACGATCCTAACGACAGGCAATACCAGGATGTTGGTTTTGATGGCCTGAACAATGATTCAGAAGTTGTAAGAAGAAGGGCCGATTATCTTGATATACTAAAAACAACTTTTGGTGCCAGCTCCAAAATTTACCTCGATGCATTGAATGATCCTTCCAGTGATGACTACCATTACTATCGGGGTAGTGATCTTGATGCACAAAAGGCCGGTATATTAGAGCGATATAAAAGATTTAATAATCCGCAGGGCAATACCCCGGTTGCAGATAATAATGCGGATTTTTCATCTGCAGCAACTTTATATCCTGACCAGGAAGATCTGAACAGGGATAACACTTTAAATGAAACGGAAGAATATTTTCAATATATAGTTGATCTTAAGCCACCCACAGCTCAGGAAATGAACATCGGGCAAAATTATATCGTTGATAAAAAAGTAGTACCGGTAAAATTAGCTGATGGATCATCACGTAATGAAACATGGTATCAATTAAGAATACCTATTAATTCTTATACAAATAAAGTGGGTAAGATTCCTGATTTTAAATCGATCCGTTTTATAAGAATGTTTCTCACTGATTTTGAAGATAGCGTTGTAGTTCGTTTCGGTAAACTTGATCTGGTAAGAAATACATGGAGAAAATTTCAATACAAACTAGATTCAACCGGATTGTATGCAAATACATCATCTGCTAATTTTAATGTTGGTGCAGTTAATATAGAAGAGAATGATAAACGTATTCCACTGCCATACCGTACACCACGGGAAATAGAAAGAGTGCAAACTTTAAGTAACGAGGGAGTGAACCTGTTGCAAAACGAACAGGCAATGACGCTGCAATTCTGTAATCTTCCCAAAGACAGTGCTAAAGGCGTTTTTCAAACTTTTGCAACAAAGGATCTGAGAAATTTCCGCAAACTGCAAATGTATATCCATGCAGAAAAGAAAAACATCTTTAGCAATTTGAGAAATAATGATCTTACTGCGGTAGTGCGTATAGGAAGCGATTTTGTAAGTAATTATTATGAAGTAAGAATTCCGCTGAGGCTTACCCAGTTAGATGCAGCAAGTAAGTTTGAACCTAACAGCAATGAATACAATGATTCTTTATGGATCCCCGATAATAGCTTAAACGTAGATCTCCAGGTGTTTACCAAACTTAAGAATGCGAGAAATTTATCCAGCCTTCCGCTTAATAAAATTTACCGGCGGGTGCAGCCAAACGGCCAAAGCTATTCTATAATGGGTAATCCAAATCTTGGGGAAGTAAAAGGGATGTTATTGGGAGTGGAGAATACAAATAATATAAATGACGCATGCGGCGAAATATGGTTTAATGAACTGCGCTTATCAGCCATTGATGAACATGGCGGCTGGGCTGCATTAGGAAGAGTAGATGCAATTCTTGGAGACCTTGGAACAATTTCTCTTTCTGCAAATACACACACTAATGGTTTTGGTACTTTGGAACAAAGAGTAACAGAACGATATAAAGAGAATTTTTTACAGTTTGATGCAGCAGCTAATCTTGAACTGGGAAAATTATTGCCAAAAAAATCCGGTATTTCTATTCCTGTTTATGCAAGCATTTCACAAACCATAAGCACACCTGAATATGATCCTTACGATCTTGATGTAAGATTAAAAGAGAAATTAAAAAATACTTCAGGTGCTAAAAGAGATTCTATAAGAACAAACGCAGTTGATTTCACTTCGATTAAAACTTTTAATGTTACTAATGCCCGTAAAAATAAAACCAACGGAAAGAAGCCTAAGATATATGATATATCAAACATTGATCTTAGTTACTCTTATACAAAAACCGAAGCACATAATCCACTGATAGAATATAATGATGTTACCAAACACAGAGCCGGAGTGGGTTATAACTTTGCGCCAAAACCAAAATATTTTGAGCCATTTAAAAAACTTTTCAAAGGCAAAACACATTGGTTGGATCTTATAAAGGATCTTAATTTTAATCCGGTTCCTTCGCAGTTAAGTTTCAGGGCAGATGTGTTCAGGCAGTTTGGCGTTATTAAACCACGAAGCGTAACGAGCGAGTTTAAAAATATTAAATATAATACACCTGAAACATATGACAAATATTTTACGTTCGACAGGAACTATATTGTAAGATGGGACCTTACTCATTCCCTCAATCTTGATTATTCAGCTTTAAATAACGCAAGAATTGATGAGCCTTATGGACGGCTGGATACAAAAGAAAAAAGAGATACCGTTAGAAAAAATTTCTGGAGAGGTGGAAGGAATGTTGTCTTTACACAAACAGTGAATTTTTCTTACACTGTTCCTACAACAAAATTTCCTTTAATTGACTGGACAACCCTGCGGTTAAAGTATACAGCAAATTACAGGTGGATAGGTGCATCACGCCTTGCCTATGACCTGGGAAATTTTTTAGAGAATGGCCAGCAGGAAGAAGGTAATCTTCAATTGGATTTTAATAAACTTTACAGTAAATCAAAATTTCTTAGAGGGTTGGATCAGGCTGCACAACAGCAACCCCAGGCAACGCCTGATACAGCAAAAGGTAAAAGACAAAAACCTGCAAGAGTACCAGGGGAAATAGGGGGCGCTGCAAGATTTTTTGGAAAGCTGTTGACAAGTGTAAAAACTATCAATGCAACTTTATCTCAAAACAGTAATACAAGATTACCCGGCTATACTGACAGTACACAATTCTTAGGAGAGAATTTCAGAAGTATGGCCCCGGGCTTTGATTTTATTTTGGGTAAGCAACCTGATTCAAACTGGCTTAATAAAGCTGCACAAAAAGGATTGATAACAAAGAATGCTTTATTCAATGATCTGTTCCGCCAAACGTTTGATCAACGGCTTTCATTAAGTGCACAGTTAGAGCCATTCCGTGATTTTACAATTGATGTTAACGTAGATAAAACATTCAATAAAAATTATTCTGAATTATTTAAAGACACCACAGGAACAGGAAATAATTTTGCGCACTTAAGTCCTTATGCCGGCGGTGGATTTAGCGTAAGCTATATCGCTTTTAAAACTTTATTTGGCACGTTTGATCCTAACAAGGTTTCTGAAACATTTGTAAAGTTCCAGGACTACAGAAAAATATTATCTGCAAGATTGGGCAATGCAAATCCTTACAGTAAAGTGCAGAATCCCGATGGATACTATGTGGGTTATGGACGATATGCAACTGATGTTTTAGTTCCTGCATTCATAGCCGCATACACAGGACAGGATCCCGAAAAGGTTGGATTGATAAATCAAAATAACCCGAATTTAAAATCAAATCCTTTCAGGGCAATTTTGCCAAAGCCTAACTGGAGAATTACCTATAATGGTCTTAGCAGGATAAAAGGTCTTGATAAGATATTTACTAATTTTAGTTTAACCCATGCTTATACAGCAACACTTGGTATGAATAGTTTTATTTCGGCTCTTCTGTATCAGGATGTTTCTAAATATGGTTATCCATCATTTATTGATACGATCTCTCACAATTATATTCCATACTATTTAGTACCGAACATAACCATACAGGAACAATTTGCTCCATTGATCGGTATTGATTTTAGCCTGGTTAATCAATTAACCGGAAAGTTTGAATATGTAAAGCAAAGGCAATTAAGTATGAGCCTGATTGATTTTCAATTGAGCGAGGTTAGGTCGACAGAGTTTACGATTGGCGCAGGATATCGCAAGCGTGGTTTAAAGTTACCGTTTAAAGTTCCATTCACTAAAAAAGATACCAAACAACTGGATAATGAAATTAATTTCCGGCTTGATTTTAAAATGAGAGACAATGTAACTTCCAACAGCAGGCTCGATCAGCAGGCCACTATCCCTACAACGGGCAGCAAAGAGATCACCATTAACCCAACAATAGATTATTATATCAGTAACCGTATAAATGTAAAATTCTATTTTGATCAACGGCGTGTAAAGCCATATACTTCCGCAGGATTTCAAACCATTAATACCCGGGCAGGAGTGCAGGTAAGGATATCGCTGGCGCAATAAGATATTCCGGGCACCGCATCAGTTTTGATATGATTTTAATCTTTTTTTAGCGTGTATTTTTTGCTTACTTTTTTACTATTGAAGTATCTGTTTAACTCTTCTTCTGTCATATTGTTTGCCATTTCAATAGGCACATCAATCAATTGCAATTGACTTTGTTTCAGTTCTTCTTTTATTTTTGCCATTTTTTGAGTTAGTTCAGGATCTTTTTCACCTACAAGTGAATTATCCTGCAAAACATATTCAAGTCTTTTAATAGAAGATCGAACCAGTGTTGCCTGGTTTTGTTCGGCATTTTTATTTGGAGCGGTTGCTTCTTTAATGGGCGATATTACAAGGCCAACGCTGGGTAAAATAAGGCCTGTACGTTTTGACTGATCATTGCCTGATGTTGATAGAACAGTACCGGTTAATGCAGCCGAAGCTGCTGTAAGATCAAAAGCTGTTCTTGCTCTTTTTGTTTTTTTAATAGTTTTATCCAATTGTAAAAAAGTGAATTTAAGTTTTAAAATGTATGAGTTCATTTCGTGAACTAATTGGTTATATTGATCTATAGCCCGAGAATAATCTAACCCGTTTTTTACAATTATCTTTAATTGTGCAGTATCCCGCATTTTAAATTTTGTAGATCCGATAAAATTTACTGTCACTGATTTTATTTTCCCGGTGTCGGTTTCTTTTACAAAATCATAAGATGGTGACCATACAAACTGATCGTTACACTGTTGCACTGACGTGAATGAACCTATTGGAATACTTGTAAAAGTGAGGATGTTTTCAAAAGGAAAATTTCCTGTTTCGCATAAAACCTTAAAACGCAATGTATCTCCTTCTTCGATCCAAACTGTTCCATTAATAGTGGGTTTTAATTTGGACGGAATAAGTTCTGTGTTAAAAAATACAATGGTAAAATTTGTGTCCACTCTTTCCTGCGGATTTGTAAGATTTTGAACACCCATGGAAATTTTGTAATTGTAATCGTACTTAAGCCTTCCTGATAGAAAATAAGATTTATCTGCTTTAAAAATTAATAAACCGTTGTCTTTATTAATGCGCAATCCAACAGGGGCGTTTCTTAAGTACCAAAAATAATCTGAAGTATTTTTATTAATCTGGAACTGGTAAGATAATGTAGAGTCAACATGAACAGAAAAAAATGGATTTAAATTTATGATACGTAAAACTGTGTCTGTGCCTGCACCGGCAATAATTTCCTGCGAATGGCAACACGTAAGAGAAAGTAATAATAGAAAGGCTATACAGATTTTTTTCATACAGGGGAATGATTAATTATCTGCAAAATTAACCATAGAACTTATCATTCCCTTTTATATAGTCATAGTCTTATTAAAAGTGAGAATTACTTTACCTTTTTAAATATTATAAAGTAGCCACAGATATTTTTCTTTTTCATTTTATTAACCTGTACGGGCTTTATCATGTGGTATTCAGAAAACTTGGGTATGTAGGAATAATTAATAATGTTGCTTTCCATTCCATCTCCATAGTGCTTTTGATACACTACCTGTTTTTCATCATTATCATACATTCTTAGTTCATATAATCTTGATGACATATCCCCGATGAACGCAATATGATACCAGCTCCCTTCATTCAAGGGAACAATTATCGGCATTTCATATTCGCTTTCCATGGTCATGGTTGCTTCTCTAACTACAACAAAACCCTGTTTATATAAAACCATTTTTAAACTGTCGGATTGTAGTTTAAGTGTGGAATCAAAACATGAAACCTGGTGAATAACATCAGAACCGTTCTGTGCTTTTGCGGACAAACCCAGCAATACGATGAAAGTAAAAATTAAAAGGTGACTTTTTGTAAGGTTTGTCATTTTTAGGATTTGGATACTGGAACAATATTAGGAATTGTTATGCAGAAATTATAAGTATAAACACTCCGTAATTAAACGTAACAATATCGCTTTTTATTGTACAGTAATTTCACGGCAAATCCCGTTTAAAATAAATTGCATTGGCCTGCGATAAAGGCGTTACTACCAGGTCATTTATACATACATTAAGCGGGAGAGATGCAGTGTAGTAAATGATATCGGCTATATCGAGTCCTGTTAACGGTATAAAACCTTTGTAGGTATCAGCGGCTTTGGCGCTATCTCCTTTAAACCGTACTATCGCAAATTCAGTTTCCACCGCGCCGGGATGAATGGCAGTAACTTTTATCCGGTGTTGCAAAAGATCGATACGCATTGTTTTACTTATTGCATCCACGGCGGCCTTTGACGCACAATAAACATTACCCTTTTCATACATTTCTTTTCCTGCAACCGAGCCAAGATTAATTATATGGCCACTGTTTCTTTTTATCATAAATGGCACAACAGCTTTGCTTACATACAATAAACCATTTACATTGGTTTGCATCATTATTTCCCAATCATCAATATCAGCTTCGTCAAAATAATCCCTTCCAGATGCAAGACCGGCATTGTTTATTAAAATGTCAATTGCTTTCCATTCTTCAGGTAAATTATTTATAGCAGCAAAAACTTCTTCTCTAATTTGAACATCAAAAACAGATTCAAATACTTTTACATTAAAATTATTTTGTAAAGAATCTTTTAGTTCCTTTAAGCGGTCTGTTCTTCGGCCATTAATGATAATATTATCTCCTTCCGATGCAAATTTTTCTGCGCAGGCTTTACCAATTCCTGATGTTGCGCCTGTGATAAAAACAATTCTGTTCATTGGATAAATGTAAGATGTGAGATGTAGAGTGATGTTAATTATTAGTCGCCAATTATTTATCTTATCAAAGTAACTGTTCCTTTTTGAATTATTTTCTTATCCATGTAATCCACTCCTTCCGCTATCCATACAAACACATCAGCATCCTGCGGCTTTCCTTTGTAACTTCCATCCCAGCCAATGTTTTGCTCGTAATTATTTTTGTTGCTGGAATATACCAATACTCCCCACCGGTTAAATACTTTAAAATATGTTATTTGTTTTATGCCAATGGCTATTGGTCTGAACACATCATTTTTTCCATCACCATTAGGTGTAAATGCACTGGGCACATAAATGCCGGCAAATACTTTAAAAACTTTTACACTTATAGTATCATTTGCAAAACATCCTGCAGCTGTAGATACGCTTACTATATAATCCATATTATCATTTAATATGGCAACAGGATTTGAAATACCAGGATTATTTAACCCTGTTGCAGGCGTCCATAAATAAAATTGTCCGCCGGTTGCATTTAATTGCAGCGGTTGATTTACAACAATAGAGGTATCTCTCGGGCCGGCATCTGCCGTAACTTTTTGTACCTGTACAATCACTGTATCAAATACAGGTTTAGGGCAACCAAGTGTATCAAGAATGGTAACAATATATCTTATGCTTCTGTCAGGATTGGCAACAGGATCCCGAATGTTTGGATCATTTAAAAAGAAAGACGGCGACCATGTATACATACTTCCCCCACTGGCGTGTAATTGTATACTCTGACCAAAGCAAATAGTAGTATCTGGTATACCAATAGCGCCGGGATATGGCGCCACTCTTACTTTTACAGAATCCGTAGACTGGCATTTACCTATATTACCAATTACATAAAATGTTGTAGTTGCAAATGGTGTTGCAATTGGATATTTGGCGGTATCATTATTTAAAACTGCAGCAGGTGACCATTTATAATGCAGCGCATCACTGATAGGATTTAGCTGAATTGCATCTCCTGCACAAATACCAGTATCTCTTCCGGCATCAATTGTTACAAATTGTTTTACATCCACAAAAACTGAATCAGTTGCTTTACATCCAAATGGATCTGTAAGTGTTACATAATATTTTGTGGGCACGTCCGGACTAACCAATGGCGATTGATTATTTTGATTATTGATATTATAGTTTGGCGTCCAAAAAGTAGTCCCTGATCCGATTGCATTTAACTGCAATGTATCAATAGAGCAGATCAATGTATCATTAGTAACAGCAAGATCTGGTTTATCTTTTATTGAAACGATTTGTGTAACAGTATCATTGCAGCCTTTACTGTTTGTTACTAAAAGATTTACATTATAATTGCCTGACGAAGTATACGTAAATTTCGGATTTTTTATGTGAGAAGTATCTGCTGATGTAGTTGGATCACCAAAATTCCATGACCATGAATTTACAACTCCATAATTAGTTTGTGTTTTATCGGTAAATTGTATCTGTGTGTTTTTACATTGGCCTGTATAAGTAAAGGAAGGGAAAAAGCCCGGATAGACCTTTACTATTGAACTATCAGAGTTAGTACATTTTCCATTTAATGTAACTGTGAGTTTAAGCTTATAAATACCCGTATCGCTATAAGTATGAGTTGGAGTTGCAGAAGTAGAATTATTTTGTGCTCCACTTTTCGGATCACCAAAATCCCAAAAATAAGTTGTACCTGAAGGGTTAGTAGTATTGTTGCTGAATGAATGTGCATACGTATCACAGACAGTGTATTGCGGATCCAATTGTACAGATACAGGTGTACAGGATGCTACTTTTATATGCAGCGATTTTCTTGATGAAGCAAACGCAATACCGTTGCGAAATTCGGTAACCAAAACTGTTACAACATATTCTCCAATGTCCGGCGCAATTCCACTAACTAAACCTGTTATAGAATTAATTGTAACTCCTGAACCTAAAGGTTCAAATGCGGAAAACTGGCTTATATAGGGAACAACATTATATGGGGGACTTGCTGCTGTTGAAGGATTTGGAGGGCTAGGGGGTGGCGCACCATCATATGCAGGCGCAAAGGAATAGGATAAGGAATCGCCATTTGCATCCGTTGCTTCAAATTTATAAGTAAAGAAATTATGAGCACATATAATGGTTGTATCATTTATGGGAAATACCGGGCTTGAATTTTGAGGAGCTGTTGGGAAGGCTTGTGTGCCGGGGATTTTAATTGTCCATGTATCTCCTACATTGTCACCTTTACTTTGCACATTAGCTAATATATCAATTCTGCAACATCTTTGATAAGAGATTGTGTATCCATTAATTGAGGGTACTAATTCTTTTATAGTTTCATAGGTAACTATTTTATAACAAATATTAGGAATAGGAGAAATGCAAGGGTTACATTGTGGATTTAAATAGCAATTCTGTATATCTATATTATTTGTTATGGGTACTGAAACATTTTCAATAAATTGATTACTTCCGTCAAAAAAAGTAAGATTAATCGGATCGTTTATTTGTTGTCCTAAAACTGCATTGCAGATAGTATACATTTTCAGCGTTACTTTATATCTCAATTTGCCTGGATCATTAATACCTGGACCTAAATATTCGTAGCTCATCCAGCCGCCTTTCGTATGGTGAGCAAACGAAGCAAAGCACAAAAGTGAAAGCAATAAAATAAAAAAGGTCTTCTTCATTTGTTGGGTAAATAGTGGCTCAGATAATAAGAGTCCAAATTACATTAAAAAGCTGTTTATCGAAAGCCGTTCGTCCTTTGAAATGGTAACAGAAGATTAAATATTTTGTAAAAAAGACTTAATAACAAGATTTGCCTTACTACTTTCTTCGATCATTCCCATATGTCCTGTCTCCAGAATATGTACGTGCGATATTGCAGGTAAATGACATTGTTGTAAAGATGCCCGTAGTGGAACCACATTATCTTTTTCACCAATAATAAAAAGAACAGGTTTATTAAAACTTTTTAAAACAAGGGTTCTGTCAGGCCTCTTTATCATTGCCTGGTAATATTGAATCAAGGCATCAGCATTAAATATCTTTCCTTCTTCAACAATATCTTCCATTTCTTTAAGAGGCTTTTTACCTGAAAAAAGGTTGGGAGTTGAAGTTTTTAAAAATGCATAAGATCCGTTTGCTTTTATAAAGTCAATTGCTTTACGCCGGGTTTGTTTTTTTTCTTCATCATCAGCGTATGCAGAAGAATGAAATAATCCAAATCCGTTTAGCGATTCGGGATATTTTTCAGCAAAGGCAAGTGTAATGTAACCTCCCATGCTATGACCGATCATTGTACATTGATTAATACTTTCTTCGTCAAGAATGAATTTTACCACTTCTGCATAATCTTCTATTGACACATTTTTTCCTTCCAGCATTTCAGACTTTCCCGTTCCGGGAATATCAGGAGCAATTACAAGAAAATTATTTTGTAATGAGATTGCCAGTTCATTCCACACATTACTATTTACAGGTACGCCATGTAAAAGCACTACAGCACTGCCTTTACCAAACATTTGGTAGTGAATACTTTTGTTTTTATAATGAATGTGTTTGCTGTTTGACATATGTAATACTGCGAAAAATAAGTATTAAAATTAATGGTATAAAAGCAGGGTTCATTTGTTGCGGAAGAAAAAACCATGTTGGTAACAGGAATAGGTTAATTACTGCTGTTACAATAAAATATTTTTTTGCCCATTCTTTTTTACTATGAATAAAAAATGACATTACCGCATGTGTTGGCCATGTCCAAAGCAGGTTGTAATTATTTTGACAAACTTTATGATCAGTAGCAAACCACATAAAAAGAATTAGTAGTCCGCTAACCCCGGCCATAAAAAAAATAAAGCCATCAAAACCATACAATAGTTTTTGGATTGAATTATTTTTTGAAAAGCTAAGTACAACAATTATTATAAACAGTAAACTGAAAATAAATGCAGGGGTAAGAAAGAAATTTTTTTGAGTTTTTTCGCCGGCTATATTGATCACAATACTTTTGGATTTCAACACAGGTTTGTTGCCAATTCTGCCGTTGTCAAAGCCTTTCAGCAAATAGTCGGGCAAAAACATTGCTTCCCGGTTATTCATTACTGCATCCGTTTTAACTCCTAATAAAAGATCCATCCCAAGCTTTGTCCATTGATTATTATTATAATCCATGTATTCAAAAATATGTTGCCGGAAAGTAGTTTTCCTGTTTACAATTTTAGAATAATGTACTGAAGAATCTGCTGATTTTTCCAGCAG
>JAYVEA010000184.1:0-3910 GCA_043749085.1 Chitinophagales bacterium | reverse complement strand
TTATTGACCAAATTCTTACTGCTTTTGAAAATGAAGATTCGGTAACTGCCCGTGGAATATTTAAAAGAGATGAATTTTTGGATGAAATTAATCGTAAGGCAAATGAATTAATCATAGGTTATTTAAAAGATCATCCCGAAGATATAGACCAGGCATTAAATCTTTTATCCATTATCCGGAGGTTGGAAAGAATTGGAGATCAGGCAGAAAATATTGCCGAAGAGATCATATTTTATATGGAAGCCAAAGTAATAAGACATACCAGCAGAAAACGTAAATCAATGGATTAATTATTACTCCCAGAACATTGGCACATATTTAGCCGCTAATTGATAAAATCAAATTATGGCAGACAAAATAAAAGACGAATTAAATTCTAACGATAATCCCACTCCAAAACCTGTAAGAGATGAGGCAACCAAAAATAAAATTGATAAACATTTAAGTGATATTGATGATACAATTTCAGAGGAGGATATAAAGAATATAAATACAAGTACGGTGGTAACAGTACCTACTGATAATACTCATGATAAAACAGAAGCAGATGAGATATTAAAAAAGGATAATTCAGATGATGATGAGCCTGAAAAAGAGGCGCCAACTCCATGGGAAATTCTGGGCGAATAAAAATTAATTCCGCATACCCTGCTGTAACGTAAAACCAAAACTACTCCCTACATCTACTTTACTGCGTACATGCATTGTTTGCCCATGCGCTTCAATTATATGCTTACAAATAGAAAGCCCTAAGCCACTGCCGCCGATCTTTCGTGTCCGGGCAAATTCGGTACGGTAAAAACGTTCAAATATTCTTGGCAGATGTTCTTCACTTATACCTGCACCGTTATCACTTATTTCAATCAATATTCTTTTACCATCTATACTGTAAGCACTGCCTTCAACAATACCGTTTTGCTTTCCATATTTTATTGCATTATCAACAAGATTGGTAAGTACCTGCCTTATCTTTTCTTTATCCGCAAACACAGTTAAAGGAAGTTCACAATCTTTCTTTATATGGCAATCAATTTGTTTTTCTTCTGCATTAATGGATAGTGTTTCAAATACATCATCAATCAGATCCTGTATCACAAAATTTTCTTTGTAAATAAGTTGTTCTCCGCTTTCAAGCTTTGATATCTCATCCAGGTCATTGATTAGATTAACTAAACGGGATACATTCTTTGCAGCATTGCCTAAAAACTTTTTATTTACTTCAGGCTTATCCAATGCACCGTTTAATAAAGTATCTACATAACCCTGTATGGCAAAAACCGGTGTTTTTAATTCATGTGATAAATTAAGCAAAAATTCTTTTCTGAATATTTCATTTTCACGAAGCAATTCTATTTCTTCTTTATGATGTTCTGCCCAAACTTCCACATCATCTTTAACTTCATCAATACTTTTTTGCGGTAAAATATTATTGTAATAAAATTCTTCTTTTTTAGTGGCTTTAGTTTGGTAAATAAGTTTATAAATTAGTTTGAGCTTACGATAAATAAATCGCCTTAGCATAAATGCAACCAATAAATAAGAAAAAATATAGAAGGCTATAAATGCAATAGCAACAACCTTCCAGCTCTCATGATATAAATAACCAGTTAATGCAACAACAATAGCCAAAGGCAAAGCTGTGAAAGCAGCTATTTGTTGTGCAGAAAGATTTTTCCCGGATATCATTGTTGTAAATATTATAATTCAAATTTATAGCCTACTCCCTTTACTGTAGTGATACAATCCACACCCAGCTTTTGTCTTATTTTCCTTATATGCACATCAATCGTTCTATCACCAACAATTACTTCTGTTCCCCAAACATTGCCCAGTATTTCATTGCGTAAAAAAACTTTACCTGGTTTTGAAGCAAGTAATGCCAGCAATTCAAATTCTTTTCTGGCAAGTATTATGGGTATGTTTTTATAAGTAACGCTGTATTTTTCCCTGTCAATTAAAAGATCTTCCAGCTGTAAAATATTTCCCGGCTCTTTAGCAACTCTTCTAAACAATGCGTTCACCTTACTAATTAAAACCTTAGGACTGATAGGTTTTGTAATGTAATCATCGGCGCCTGTTTCCAGGCCTTTTATTTCTGTGCCTTCATCATTTAAGGCAGATAAAAAAATGATAACAGTATTTTTAAATTCCGGTTGAAGCCGTAATATTTTACAAACTTCAATTCCATTTTTTCCCGGCATCATTATATCAAGAATTATCATAGAAGGCAGATGTTCTTTAGCTAAGTCAATTGCCTGAGTACCATTTTTTGCACAGATAACTTCATACCCCTCTGACGTTAGATTATAACTTATTATCTCAAGAATATCAGGTTCGTCATCTGCCAATAATATCTTACCCGGTTTATTCATTCAATGCTGTTTTCACAAACCTATATTAATTTATTGTTACTGAGGGTGAAGCATACTGACTTTACAATTTCTTAATATTGAAAAGAAAAATAATATCAACACACATTTATTGTTATTGTAGCATCTATGCTTTATTGCGCATAGTTTTTGCCTAACTTCATACAGTATCATCTTAAGCGTTATTACCTATAAATGAAATTACCTTTTTACTTATTACTGTTTCTAATTTCTCTTTCTTATTCATCTGCATCTCAACAACGTGTGGTTACAGGTAAAGTGATGGATGCAAAAACAAAGCTGCCACTTTCTTCGTGCAGTATATATGCTATACATTCAGGTAATGGAGTTATTACAGATGAAGATGGAAGTTATACATTAACTATATCCGACAGAATAGATTCTATTTCAATTTCCATGGTAGGATATAAACCAACAATAAAAGGTGTGTCGAAAGAGAAAATCCAGGTCGTCAATTTTGAAGCGCAACCTAATGCAGGCTCCATGCAGGAAGTATCGGTTTCTGCAAAATCAAAATATACAAGAGCACAGCGGCTGGTAAGGCTTGTAATAAAAAACAAATCAAAACATAATGTTTATGAAAAAGATAATTTTCAGTCGCGTGTGTATGACAAAGTGGAACTTGATATAAAAAATATTGCAGATAAAATTGAAAGAAGCAAGTTGCTTAAACCATTAGCCTTTGTGTTAGCCCACATGGACAGTACTACGGATAAACAAAAATTTTTACCCGTTTATTTATCCGAAACAATTGCTGATTTTTATTATAAAAGAAATCCTGAAACAGAACGTTATAATTACCGTGCAATAAAAAGTTCCGGCTTCGATAACCAATCCATTCTTACTTACATCGATGGTTTGTACAAAAAAATAAATATTTATGATAACCTGATAAAGCTTGTTGATATAAACTTTATCAGCCCTATCGCTGACAATGCTTTGAATCTTTACAATTACCACATCAATGATACAATGGTTATTGATGGTCACCAATGTATACAGGTACAATTCTCACAAATACAATATGGCACCAATACTTTTAATGGTTTTATGTGGATCGTTGATACCACTTATGAAATTAAATCTATGACGATGCACATGGATAAAAGTGCCACCATAAATTTTGTAAACAAATTTGAGATAACACAGAATTTTGAATTAGCAAATGATAAATTTCTGCCATCAAAAAATATTTTATTTATTGATATTAATATCCCGGCAATGAAAAAAATGGGAGTGATTGCAAAGAAAACGACCCTCTTTCAAAATTTAAGTTTTAACGATCCTTCCATTGATACGGTCTTCAATAAAAAATTACAGGATATTTCTACGATAGCAAAAATGAATACTGATACATCTTATTGGTCAGTAAACCGGTTTGAACCATTAAGTAATTCGGAACAATTTGTTTATAAACTGATGGATACTATTACCAAAATTCCTGCGGTAATTAAATACACAAAAATTATAGATGGCTTAACCAGCGGCTATTACACAATGGGCAATATTGATATCGGATA
>JAYVEA010000183.1:0-12432 GCA_043749085.1 Chitinophagales bacterium | reverse complement strand
TACAATAGATGAAGCAGTTAAAAAAGCATGCGAATCAGATTGCAATGAAATTTTTATTATTGGCGGCGGCGAAATATTTAAACAGTCGATGAATATTGTGAACCGCATTTATTTAACCCGGGTTCATACAACACTTAATGGGGATGTGTTTTATCCATCGTTTGATGAAAAGCAGTGGAAATTAATTTCTGAAGATCCCCATTATGCAGATGAAAAGCATCAGTTTGCTTATACCTTTCAATTATGGGAGAAACAAGATTCATAATTCATAATTCATAATTTCTTTTGTATACCCGTTTTCAATTAGCCAAAAAATATCTTCATTATTATTTTACTGCATCTAATGGAAAAGGTCATGGAATTCATTCCCCCTTTATATTTGATTTTATAAAAAATGTTCTCAATGATAAAAAGGATTATGAATGTTATTATTCAATAGAAAAACTTAGAGAAGAACTATTGCATGATAAAAGAGTAATTGAGGTTGAAGATTATGGGGCAGGCTCATTGGCTGTTCCTTATAAAGAAAAAAAAGTAAGTGATATCACCAGATCGTTTTTAAAACCTAAAAAATTTGCTCAATTACTTTTCAGGATTGCCAATTACTATAAGCCGCAAACTATTGTGGAATTAGGCACTTCCTTGGGCATTACATCCGCTTATATTGCCAGCGCAAGCAAAACTTCAGAAGTATATACGCTCGAAGGTTCTAAAAATGTAGCTGCAATTGCAGAAGAAAATTTTAAAAAGATTGGCTTACAAAATATAAAATTAATTCGGGGAAATTTTGATGAAACATTGCATGAATTATTATCACAAATTAAAAATGTTGATCTGACTTTTATTGATGGGAATCATCGCAGGCTACCAACGATACAATACTTTCAGCAGCTTCTGCAAAACGCAAATGATCAATCTGTTTTTATTTTTGATGACATTCACTGGAGTGGAGAAATGGAAGAAGCCTGGAAAGAAATCCAGCAACATTCATCTGTAACATTAACCATTGATCTTTTTTTTATCGGGCTAATATTTTTTAAGAAAGATTTTAAAGCAGTTCAACATTTTGTTATCAGGTTTTAAATTTTCAATATCTTACGCCAATATTTCAACGCTATGATAATTGGTGTTTTAAAAGAACCATCACCTGAAACAAGAGTCTCTTTATTACCGGAACATTTAGCTACGCTTAAAAAATGGGATGTTGACACTATTATTGAAAATGGCGCAGGCGTAAGTGCGTTTGCTGCGAACGATAAATATATTGATGTAGGCGCAAAGGTCGTAAGTCGTGAAGAAGTTTTGCAAACAGCTGATATTATTTTATCAATAAATATTTTCCCGGAAGCTCAGACATCCAATCTCAATTCAAAAATAATTCTTGGTAATTATCAGGCATTGTTTAATGCAGCTCTCATAAAAGAGTGGAGTGATAAAGGGATTACGGTTTTTAGTATTGATATAATACCAAGAACAACAAGGGCACAAAGTATGGACGTACTTAGCAGCCAGGCAAATATTGCAGGATACAAGGCAGTATTGCTGGCTGCTAATTTATTTCCAAAATATTTTCCCATGTTCATGACTGCTGCGGGAAGCATACCCCCTGCGAAAGTTTTAATATTAGGTGCTGGCGTTGCAGGCCTGCAGGCCATTGCAACAGCACGAAGACTTGGTGCAGTGGTAGAAGTATTTGATACAAGGCCTGCAGTTAAAGAAGAAGTGATGAGCCTGGGCGCAAAATTTGTGGAAGTGGAAGGCGCTGCTGATGCAAGCAAGGCGGGTGGTTATGCAGTAGAACAATCAGAAGAATTTTTACAAAAACAAAAGGCAAAAATTGCAGAGAGTGTTGCTAAGGCCGATATTATAATTACTACGGCGCAAATTCCGGGTAAGAAAGCACCGGTATTAATTACGGCTGCAATGATGGAGAAAATGAAGAATGGATCTGTTATCATTGATCTGGCAGCTGCTACAGGCGGTAATACAGAGTTGACTAAAAATGCAGAAACCTTTGTTTACAATGGTGTGTCAATTGTTGGTAATTCTAATTTGCCATCATCTATGCCTTCTGATGCAAGTAAATTATATGGTAAGAATATTTTGAACTTTTTGCAGTTGATAATTGATAAAGACGGAAAAATAAATTTAAATTTTCAAGATGATCTTGTGAAAGGAACGTGCATTGCACATGATGGGAAAATAACAAATGAAAGAGTAAGAGAGTTGGCCCCCTAAATCCCGGAGGGGGACTTTTGAAAGGCTATAATACTTTCAAATTTTTAAAATTATAGAAAATAAAATCTTTAAATAGAGCAGGTATTTAAATTATTTATAAACTTAAAAAGTCTCCCCTTCCGGGAGATTTGGAGGGCTTAAATTTATGCAAAACTTTCTTCAATGGATTACCAATAATCAGCAGATAATTTACATTGTTATCCTGATGATATTTGTGGGAATAGAAGTGATTGGCCGGGTGCCAAGTGTACTGCATACCCCACTTATGAGTGGTGCCAATGCCATTCATGGAGTAGTTATTATCGGGGCAATCATTGTGATGGGCAAAGCGGAGGGAGATAATTATTTAGCATTGGTATTGGGATTTCTTGCAGTGATATTGGGGACATTAAATGTTGTAGGTGGATTTGTGGTTACTGACAGGATGTTGGAAATGTTTAAAACAAAGAAGAAAAAATAATGGGATTGAATTTATTGACGATATGCTACCTGATTGCTTCAGTTACTTTTATTTTGGGATTAAAGATGTTGTCTAATCCTGTTACAGCAAGAAGAGGAAATTTAATTGCAGCAGGGGGAATGTTGATCGCTATTATTGGAACAATATTCTTATATCGCAATACCGAAACAGGCGAACATCTTCATAACTATGCTTGGATATTCGGAGGGTTGGCAATTGGTGGAGTTATAGGAACAATGGCTGCACGCAAAGTAAAAATGACTGCCATGCCGGAAATGGTGAGTTTGTTTAATGGTATGGGTGGTGCATGTGCTGCATTGATTTCTTTGGTAGAATTTAATCATCTTTCCAAAGAGCTTGCAGTTAATAATAGTAGTGGATTTATAAATAATATTCAACCTACTGTTTTAATAATTGTATTAGGCCTTATCATTGGTTCTGTATCATTTGCCGGCAGTATGATCGCATGGGGCAAATTAAATGGCAAGGTGAAAGACTTTAGTTTTACAGGTCAAAATATTCTTAATCTTATAATTTTAGCAGTTGCTGTTGGCGCCGGCGCATATCTTGTAATTAATCCTGGTCATAATATTTTGTTCTACGGAATTATTGCACTGGCATTGATATACGGAGTGCTGTTTGTAATGCCAATAGGTGGTGCTGATATGCCGGTAGTGATCTCTCTTTTAAATTCTTTTACAGGTGTAGCTGCAGCATGCGGCGGATTTTTATATAATAATAAAGCAATGCTTACCGGTGGTATTTTAGTTGGTGCCGCAGGCACTTTGCTAACAATTTTAATGTGCAAGGCAATGAATAGAAGTCTTATAAATGTATTGGTAGGCTCGTTTGGAGGCAATAATTCGGCTGTAACTTCCGGCAATACGGATCAGGGTCATTATAAAGAAATATCATTAAGTGATGCTGCAATGCTGATGAGCTATGCAAATAAAGTGATGATAGTACCGGGATATGGTTTGGCTGTAGCGCAGGCGCAGCATGCCTGCCATGAGTTGGAAAAAGTGCTGATTGAAAAAGGGGTAGAAGTAAATTATGCTATACATCCAGTTGCAGGCAGAATGCCGGGACATATGAATGTATTACTTGCCGAAGCCGATGTGAGTTACGAAAAGCTGGAAGAAATGGAACAGGCCAATGACGAATTTAAAACTACTGATGTAGTTTTAATACTGGGGGCTAATGATGTGGTAAATCCTGCTGCTAAAAATGATCCTGATTCTCCTATATATGGAATGCCAATTTTAGAAGTGGAGTTGGCAAAAAATATCATTGTAAATAAGCGTAGCATGAAACCTGGTTATGCAGGAATAGAAAATGATCTTTTCTTCCAGCCAAAAACCTCGATGTTGTTTGGCGATGCAAAAAAAGTTCTGCAGGATCTGTTAACTGAGATAAAGAATGTATAATAAAAAACCCCTTCCGTTTAAGAAAGGGTTCTATATAATTTAAAGGATTATCTATTTCTTTACAACACTTTTATCTACAACTTTTTTGCCTTTTTTAATTTTAGTCTTTGTACTAACAGCATTTGTTTTAGTTTCTGTTTTTACTTTAGTACCATCATCTTTCACTTTTACAGTTGTATTCTCATCTGTTTTTTTATTTGTAGCAGCCCATGCGTCATAAGCAGCAGGCTCTAAAACTTCACCTGCAAGATTGATCTGCTTTATTTCATCAACACCTGCAAACTTTACCGTTAGTGTTTTATGAATCGGACTAACTACAGCAGCATTATATGTTGCTTTGATATAGCCCGTTTTACCCGGTGCTATCGGTGCTTTGGTATAATCAGAAATTGTACATCCGCAAGTTGGATTAGCCTGTTCTATGATCAATGGCTCTGTACTAATATTAGTTACAATAAACGTTGCAACAGCAGGAACATTTTGTTTAATTTTTCCAAAGTCATAAGTGTCTGTGCTTAATTTAGCTACATCGGCTGCTTTCTTCTGAGCAAAAATTGCCGTTGCAAAAGTAAAAGCCATCAAAGAGAATAATAATTTTTTCATTTTAAGAGGAGTTTTATAGTTTATTTATTGTTGATTTTTTAAAAAGCCTAATCCTGAATTTTCAGGGGCAGAAGATGTTGGTGTTTTCCAAACGTCGCCCTTTATAGTGACTTGTTTATTCTGAGTTCCGTTGTATGTGATAGTAATAAATTTTGTAAAAGGTCCGTCATTGGCAGCATTGTATCCTACAGTTATTTTAGATGTGGCACCGGCAGGAACTGCGTCTTTGTTCCATTCGGGTGTAGTACATCCGCAACTGGCCTGTACATTCTCTAAAGACAAAGGTGTTTTACCCGTATTGGTAAATAAAAAAACATGGGTTACCGGTTTTCCTTGTGGAATTTTGCCAAAATCATATTCAGTTTCTTTTAAAGAAATTACTTCCGCAGCAACTAAAGTTGTTTTATCTTCCTTAACCGGAGCAGTAACATTAGATTGTGCACTTACAATATAATAGAAAGATAATGCACAAAAAAGGATGAATATTTTTTTCATTGTTTAAATAATACGAATTTCAAAGATACAAAAACGAATTTAATGAGTTCAAATTGTGGTCAGGTTACCAGATTTTTAACAATCATCAGTCATTATTAATATTTTTGCCTTATGGATGCAGTTAATACTACTAAAGCCTCGCTGGAACAACTATCTTTTAATAAGTTCAGGGAAGAAGTGCTGAAGGATTACCGGGTTGTTTGCGAAAGCCGGGAGGCGAGCCTGCTCGGAAGAAAAGAAGTATTAACCGGTAAGGCAAAATTCGGCATTTTTGGCGATGGAAAAGAAGTTGCGCAGGTAGCTATGGCAAAATTTTTTGACAGCGGCGATTTTCGCTCAGGCTATTACCGTGATCAAACTTTTATGTTTGCCTCCGGGTTATCAACCGTTGAACAATTCTTTTCACAATTATATGCTGACCCTGATGTAGCCCATGATCCTTTTAGTGCAGGCCGCCAAATGAATTCACATTTTTCTACAAAACTGGTTGATGAAAATGGAGAGTGGCTTAATCTTGCGCATAAAAAAAATGTATCTGCAGATACTGCTCCAACGGCCAGTCAAATGCCCAGGGCATTAGGGCTGGCCTTTGCATCAAAATTATTCAGGAATGAAAAAACTTTAAATGAGTTTTCGAATTTAAGCGATAATGGAAATGAGATTTGTTTTTGCACTATTGGTGATGCATCTACGTCCGAAGGACATTTTTGGGAAACAATGAATGCAGCAGGGGTGTTACAGGTTCCTTTGGCAGTTTTTGTTTGGGATGATGGATATGGAATTTCTGTTCCTAAAAAATATCAAACTACTAAGGAATCAATTTCCAAAGCTTTAAAAGGTTTACAAAAAGAAGAGGATACCAATGGTATTAATATTTACAATTTGAAAGGATGGGATTATGCAGGCATGTGCGAAGTGCTGGAAAGTGCTATTAAAGAAATGCGTCAAACACATATTCCTGCTCTATTTCACGTAGAAGAGATTACACAGCCACAAGGGCATTCAACTTCAGGCAGTCATGAGCGGTATAAGGAGCCGGGGCGTTTGGAATGGGAGAAGAAATGGGATTGCATAAAGCAAATGAAAGGATGGATACTTGCCAATTCACTTGCAGAAGAAGATGAGCTGGAGCAAATTGAAATTGAATCAAAAAAATCAGTAAGGGAAAGTAAAAAACATGCATGGGAAAAATATACGAATCCAATTAAAGAACAGGTTAGTAAAACAATTGAGTTAATAAAAAATTCAGGTGTTACAAATGCTGAAATAAAAAAACTCACCAATGAATTATCTATTAACAGGGAGCCGCAAAGAAGAGATGTGATGAAAGCATTAGCTACAGCCATTGAACTTACAGCTCAAAGCCTGCCTGCCGGACAGGCAGGCTCACAACTCGTAAGTTATTATTCTCAACTGACAACTGAAAATGTACAACTCTTCAATAGTCATCTCTATAATGAGGGACCTAAATCTGCATTAAAAGTCACCGGAATAAAACCTTATTTTAAAGATGATGCACCAATTGTAAATGGATATGAAGTTCTCAATAAATATTTTGACGAACTCTTTGCAACCAATAAAAAAGTAGTGGCATTTGGAGAGGACCTGGGTTTTATCGGTGATGTTAACCAGGGCTTCAGCGGCTTACAGGCAAAGTATGGTGAGCAGAGGATCTTTGATACAGGAATTCGTGAACTTACTATCATGGGACAGGGGATAGGCCTGGCTTTGCGGGGATTACGCCCAATTGCTGAAATTCAATATATAGATTATTTATTGTATGGCTTACAGCCTTTAAGTGATGATGTTGCCACAACACATTTCAGAACAAAGGGCCAGCAAAGCTGTCCGTTGATTGTCCGTACAAGAGGTCATCGTTTAGAAGGAATATGGCATAGCGGCTCACCAATGGGTTTGGCAATAAATGCATTGCGGGGCATGTATGTTTGTGTGCCGCGAAATATGGTACAGGCTGTTGGCATGTACAACACTTTATTTCAGGGAAATGATCCTGCAATAATGGTTGAATGTTTAAATGGCTATCGGTTAAAAGAAAAACTTCCTTCTAATTTAATTGCTTATACAGTGCCATTGGGCGTGCCTGAAGTTATAAAGGAGGGAACAGATATTACAATGGTTACTTATGGTTCTACCTCACGTATTGTGGTGGAAGCGGCAGAGAGCTTAGAAAAATTAAACCTGCCTACCGGACAGGCAGGTATCAGTTGCGAAGTTGTTGATGTACAAACTTTGTTGCCATTTGATATCAATCATAAAATTCTTGATTCATTAAAGAAAACAAACCGGATTGTATTTATTGATGAAGATGTGCCCGGGGGCACCGCAGCATTTATGTTTAATAAAGTGATGGAGGAACAAGGAGGCTATAAATTTCTTGATGTATCTCCAAGAACGATAACAGCAAAGGCACACAGGCCTTCTTATGGAACCGATGGCGATTATTTCAGCAAACCAAATGTGGAAGATATTATGAGAGTTGCGAAGGAAATGATGGCAGAATAGCAAGCAGTAAATAGTGAGTAGCCAGTAAAAATTATGTTAGAGTTAAGTCATAAAAAATTAATAGCATGGCAGAAAGCTGTTGAAATACTTCCGCTGTTGTATAAATTATGTAAAAAACTTCCAAAAGAAGAAACCTACAATTTAATTAGCCAGATAAAGAGAGCAACACTTTCCATATCTAACAATTTAGCAGAAGGTGCATCAAGAAAATCGAAAATTGAAAAGGATAGATTTTTTGAAATATCACGTTCTTCGCTAGTGGAAATAGATAATTGTATGGTTGCATGTTTGGTACTCGAATATATTGTTCACGAAGATTTAATGGAAATTGAACCAAGGATTATAGAACTATTTAAAATTATAACTGGTCTAATGAATTCAAATACTAATACATCTCAACTACTTGCTACTAACTACTTGCTATGAGACTATACCAAATAGACGCATTCACAGATAAGCTTTTCAGTGGTAATCCTGCAGCAGTAGTTCCTTTGGATTATTGGCTGGACGAGGCTTTAATGCAAAATATTGCCATGGAAAATAATCTTGCTGAAACTGCATTTATTTGTCCTGATATGACGGAGGCCGTTGATTTTGATATTCGTTGGTTCACACCTGTTTCGGAAATTGATCTTTGTGGGCATGCTACCTTGGCTTCTGCGTATGTATTATTTAATATTATGGATTTTCATAAAGAAGAAATTAAATTAAGTTGTAAGAGCGGGATATTAAAAGTGAAGAGAGAAGGAGAAATTATCTGGATGGATTTCCCATCATGGAAGCCCGAACGGTTTAATGATTATCCCTCAGAGTTGCAAGAGGCTTTAGGAGGCGCAGAAATTGTCGGCGTTTATAAACACACGGATCTTTTAGTTGAACTGATGAATGAAGAAGCTGTAAAGAAATGCGATCCGGATTTTTCTTTAGTAAATAAAACAGGATATAAAGTGATCATTACTGCTCCCGGAAAAGAAGTGGATTTTGTGTCAAGATTTTTTGCGCCAACAGTTGGTGTTAATGAAGATCCTGTGACCGGTTCTGCTCATTCACAACTCATTCCTTTCTGGTCAGATAAATTAGGAAAAGAAAAATTAACAGCACACCAGTTATCACAGCGTGGCGGCAAACTTATCTGCGAACAAAATGGAGACAGGGTAAATATGGGAGGCAGTTGTGTTTTCTACATGAAAGGAGAAATATCAATTTAACTACAGGCAATAGACAATTAGCAATAGTAAAACTATTAATAAACCAACTCCGAATTGTCTATTGCCTATTGGCCATTGCTTATTGATTTTAAAATGCTGACAAAATCTGAAAAAATTTTTATAAGAAACTGGCAGATCCAAAAAGAAGGCCCCAAATGGAAATATTACCTGCAATACATTATTGCCTGGGGCACTGTTATATTTCTTTCATCTTTTTTCTTACTAAAACTTATTTTGGCTGACAGGAGCATGGGTGGCTGGACAAGCTTTTACATTATTGCGCCACTATCAGTTGCGTTGGCTGCATTAATAACCCATCTTGTTTATCAAACCAATGAAACAAAACTGCAACGGATTTTACAAAGAGAAGAACATCTAAATTAAAATATAATTTTTTTTCTTTTTTATATCTACAATAATTCTTTCTGCATGCTCTCTTGAATTTTCAATGAACAATCTGTGCGTATTCATGCCTCCGCAAATAACACCGGCAAGATAAATTCCTTTTACATTTGTTTCATAGGTTTCAGCACTATAAGTTGGTTTACATATTGCATCTTCCGAAAGATCGATTCCTAATTTTCGCAAAAAAGAAAGATTAGGTTGATAGCCTGTCATGGCAAGTACCCAGTCATTTTCAACAGTTACCAAACCTTCAGGTGTATTTATATCAACTTCACTTTCTCTAATCTCCCCAACAGTTGAATTAAAGTAAGCTTTTATGGAACCTTCTTTTATCCTGTTCTCAATATCGGGTTTTACCCAGTATTTTACACGATCACTTATCTTATCATTCCGTATCACCATCGTAACCTCAGCACCTTTTCGCCATGTCTCCAAAACCGCATCCACAGCAGAGTTTGCAGCACCAACCACCAATATTTTTTGAAATGCATAAAAGTGTGGATCATTATAATAATGTTTTACTTTCTTAAGCTCTTCACCTTTTACATTCAGCAAATATGGAATGTCGTAAAAACCTGTACAAACGATTATGTTAGCTGCAGCATATTGATGCTTAATAGTTGTAACACTAAAATGTTCATTTGCTTTTTTTACATCAGTTACCTCTTCAAATAATTTGATATGCACTCCACCTGATACTGCAACTCTCCGGTAATATTCAAGCCCCTCATTTCTTGTAGGCTTTGCATTGTTGCTTACAAAAGGTATTCCTCCTATCTCCAGTCTTTCACTGGTGCTGAAGAAGGTCATGTTAACAGGATAGTTGTACAAAGAATTTACCAGCGTTCCTTTTTCAATTATTAAATAATTCAGGCCTGCTTTCTTTGCTTCCAGTCCGCAGGCAAGTCCAATGGGGCCGCCTCCGATGATGATTAGGTCATATAATTGTTCACTCATTGAAGCGAAGATATTGAAGAAAAAGTTTGAGAAATGTGTGAAGATGAAAACTTAAAAAGAGGTGCAAGTCTAACTTACGAAATCTGTATTTTTATTATAGTACAACGAACGGGTATTGCTGCAGGTGGGATATTTGAAAAACGTTTGCTGAACAACCACTGCCCGATTTTGTTTTAAAATTGAAGTTAACAACTAAAGCTAAATTATTAACGTCGAGCCGAAACTGAAGCTGATAGCGAACTGCAGCTGAAGCTAACAACGTCCTGCCCCAATAACGCCAAACCCCATCCTATGTTTACATTTTCTTTAAATTCATTAAGAAGAAAAATACAAATAATCAAAAGAACAAAGGGCGGAATAAGATTATAAAACCCCATAGGCGAAAAGCCTTTATAACATGATAATCACCGCCCCTTTTCTTACCCGATGCTGAACAGTTCAACAAGTTATTTTACAAGCTTGCATTGTTGTGCGTTCGTGCTTCTAATTCGAACAGTCTGTCAAACTATTTTCCCCGTCTTACGTTCATTCCAAAAGTCGTTTGAACAGCATTGTACCATTCTTCATCAGTTTGTGCATTCCAATCAACCCATTGCTCATCGGTCATAGATGCCCGCCATCCTAAAAATGGAATTGCAGTTAGTCCCACAGGATGTTTTAATTGCCAAGTATCACCATTTGCAATTTCCAGCATTGTATCAGCTACTAATGAAGGAGGTGTTGGTTGTTTGAGCGATTCTTCGAACATAGCTCCAAAACGAAGTACTTGCGGATATTTAGAGTTGCTATCCACACTAATGTCTTGTGCCATTTTCGTATCAATAATCCCTGGTTGTATTAACGATACTCTAATATTAAATGGTTTCACTTCTTGTGCTAAAGATTCTGTAAGAGCCTCTAAGGCATACTTGCTAGCACTATACGCACTTAAAGGTGTACAGGCAATTTTTCCTGAAACCGAGCCAACGTTAATAATACAGCCATTTTTATTTTCTCTCATTTGAGGCAACACTGCCTGAATGCATCTGATGACACCAAAATAATTGGTCTCCATTATTGCTTTAAAATCAGCCATTGGCAATTCTTCAATTGAACCATGTCGCTCTATGCCAGCATTGTTTACCAATACGTCTATTGTTCCATGCTCTTTAATAATAGTTTCAATGCAATGTTTAACTGATTCATCTGAATCAACATCCATTTTGTAAATTATAACTAACAAAGACTCGTCGACGATATGTTTTTTTAGAGTTGCTGCAGCTTCAAGATTCCTCATAGTTGCAAAAACTTTATAGCCTCCACGAGCAAATGAAAGAACTGCCTCAAAACCAATCCCTTTATTTGTTCCTGTAATTAATACTGATTTCATAATGATTTAATTTTCATTGCCTACTTTAATTGGGTTTCGGCTTTCCCTATTTGATGTAAGTTAGTGCTATTGAATAATGTTATATCAGGCAGTGTCGCTATAGCATGACGCACAACGAACAGGGCTTGGCGTTGTTGGGATATTTGAAAAACGTCAAGCCGACAACTGAAGCCCAATATATTTTTAAAAGTTGAAGTTAAAAATAAAAAGCCACATAGCATTCCGTCGAGCTGAAACTAAAGCTGATAGTGAACTGACCCGTCCTGAAAAAAGTTGACAGTTTTTAATAATAATCCTGCTATAGGTTTACAAATATAATTCGTCCTGAATAAGGTTGACATTTTTTGATGTTTGCTGTGTGTTGGCAGAAAAAAATTGTAGCCCCACAGCTTAAGATTTTTTTTTGTGCGACTGTTGTTTATGATGCTGCCAATGCTTCATCTCTTTTTTGTTGTTTGTGCTTATAATAATTTTTCCAGCGTTTTATTTGTGGCCCTTTTTGCAGGTGTACGTGATGTGGAATTTGATAATTAATACTACTATGCACTCTTCTGTAATTATAAATCGTTATACATCTTGTTATATGTTGCATGGCTTCTTTTTCATCAGCATATCTTTCTGCAATCAATTCTGTTTTTAAAATACCGTTTACTCTTTCAGCCATGGCATTTTCATAAGGGTCTCCGTTTTGTGTCATGCTGATGAGCGAATGATGTTGCTGTAACATCTTTACATATTCATTGCTGC
>JAYVEA010000182.1:0-3962 GCA_043749085.1 Chitinophagales bacterium | reverse complement strand
AGTATGTGCAAACAAAACGACGCTGCCAAAAGTTGGCAATACTTGTAATGGATATATCAATAAAATTCAAATTCCAAAATTGGGAGACCATGTAAAGGTTACGGGAAGCCTGGTAATTGATAGTCATAACGGCTGGGAAGAAATTCATCCAATAACGAAAATTGAAATTCTCAAATAAGTATAAAGATGAGAACATCTTTAAAGTGGGCTTCGTTCTTGGTTTTCTCGGTTTTGCTACTTCCTTCGGTGCTCATATCGTTGCAGTAAATCTTTTATTTTATGCAGAAAAAGTAGGTATTGGGTTAACCATGATTGACATCTTTCCTTCCAATGAAATTCTCGAGACCTGGTATAAAAAAAATTAATTCCAACAATTATATACCAGCTATCAACTGTTCCTAATTGTGATCACAAAATAAGTAAGAGTATTATATCCTTATCTTTTCGAGTAATTGACCCGTTTATTTGTATCACTCACCCATCTATTTGGGTAACCACTCTTTACTATTCTTATCATTCTATGATAATAGTAGATTTGATATTGCGAATTATGCCAGTTTTATTAATTTAAAAGAAGCAAATTCTATTCAAAAGATTGTAATGGAATAATGATGAAGTATTTAAAATTTATATGGCCCTATTTCTTATCAATTTTTTTCTCTATTTGCTTTGGGCAAAAAGGAAACATAAACAGGTTGCTCAAAACTTTACCTTATTTAAAAGATAGCGCAAGGATTGATTGTCTGAATCAATTAGGATTTGAATATTCCAATCCCTATTGGAATACATTGTTTAAGGTACAAACGGATAGCGCCATTGTATATATTTTGCAAGCTCAAAAAGAAGCACAGCATTTAAATTATTTACCAGGCATAGGCGCAGCCTTTCAGAATTTGGGCATGGTAGCAGAACAGCGCGGCAATTTCTTAGAATCTGAACGATATACAAGGCTTGCCATTCCGTTATTGGAAAAAACAAATAGACAAGAGGGATTGAAAAGGGCTTTTGTAAACCTTGGATGGTGTGCCATGAACCAGGGCAGGTATATGGAGGCATTAGGTACTTTAAATAATGTATTACCTTATTATTTATCTATAAATGATACAAGTCACATAGCAATGATATACCGGATGGTCTCTTAATGCATACAAAGTGTAGGACGTTGAAAATTTTAATTCATAATACGTCTTATTTAAACTAAAAAACTTCACTTTACAAAAACCGGAATACTCCTTTCATGTGTCTTGCTAAGGAAATATATATCTAGTTTGAGTTTTAAAAGATCTTGCATTGTTTCATATACAGGTTGAATAATCAATACTTGTATTGCTAGATATACTCTCAATGAATTTTAAAATGACCTTCAGAAGAATTAAATTGTATGTGAATCCTTAACGCTATAATGAGAAAAATATTTTTTTTGGCTCTATGTTTAGGCTCGATTTCATATTTATCGGCGCAAGTTAAAGGAGTAGTTATTGATTCGGTAAGTAAAAGTCCGGTTGCAAGAGTACGAGTGGGGATGATTATAAAATCTAAAATAACTGATACCTCTTACAGGATCACAAATGAAAAAGGTGAATTTATTTTTGAAACTATTCCATCATCTAATTTTTCTGTTGTAATTACAAATATTGGGTATACCCCTGTTGCTATATTTATTCCTTTAATTGCACCTCAAAAAATAATTGATCTTGGAAATATAACACTAACAGGTATGTCTAAAGTATTAAAGGAAGTAGTAATTGAAGCTTCGCCGATAACAATTAAAGAGGATACAATTGAATACAGAGCTGATGCTTTCAAGGTAAAAGAAAATGCTGTAGTGGAAGATCTTTTAAAAAAATTACCAGGCGTTCAGGTAGATAAAAATGGCAATATTAATGCGCAGGGAAAAAAGGTAACTAAAGTTAAAGTAAATGGAAAAGATTTTTTTGGCGATGATCCAAAAACAGCAACGAAAGAATTGCCCGCTAACATAGTTGATAAGATTCAAATAATCGATGATTATGGTGATCAGTCAACAGTATCCGGAATTAAAGATGATGATCCTCAAAAGGTGATCAATATCCAATTTAAAAAGGATAAGAATACCGGCTTCTTTGGAAGACTAAATATTGGCATGGGCAATAAGAACCGCTACCAGACATCTTTTAATGGAAACTATTTTAACAATAGCCAGCAAATTTCTATTGTCAGTAACTCAAATAATACCAATCAATCACTTTTTAGTGTTGGCGGTAGTGGTAACAGAGGTATGGGTAATATGATAAATACAGGACTAAGATCAGTAAGTGATATAGGCTCCGGAACTTTAATAAACACTTTCAGCAACGGAGTTCCGGGATCTTTTCAAAGTGGCAGTGGTGGTTCAGACGGTATTACAAACTCAAATTCGGTTGGCATGAATTACCGTGATGAATGGAGTAAAAAGATAAGTGTATATGGCAGTTATAGCTTTAGTCATCATCATACTGCAGGATACAGCATAATATCACAACAAAACCTTTTTCAAAGCGAAACTTTTATAAATAATCAAAATAATCAGTTTGAAAACAAAGGAGACAATCATCGTTTTTATTTTAATCTGGAATACAATATTGATTCATTGAATTATTTTAAAATAAGTCCTAATATTTCCTACGGAAGTAGCAGTGGAATTAGCAATACAGTTTTTGATTATTTTAAAAAGAGCATAGGTAAAATCAGCGAAGGATATCACAATAATATTACTATATTAAAGAATCCCAATGTAAGCGGAAACATCTTATATAATCACAAATTTCGCAAAAGAGGAAGAAATTTTTCTGCCAATCTAACTTCAGGAACATCAAATAATGAATCTAACCAGGATTTTCGCAATAACACAATACAATATGTTTCTCCTTCCAGTATCCTTTATAGCTTTTTATATAATAAGCCGAATAATACCAATTATAATTATTCGGTAAGATTTACTTATTCTGAGCCTTTATCAAAAGTAACGTTGCTTGATCTTGCTTTATCACATAATTTTTCTTATACAAGAAATGATAAAAAAACATACAATGTAAACCCCTCAACCGGTGTTAAAAATTATGATTCTTTATTGAGTAATGATTATAAAAACAATTATTTCAATAACCGTGCAAATATTAGTTTACGAACTACCCATAAAAAATATAATTATACCCTTGGCATAAGTTTACAGGCTGTTGATCTGAGGGGCTTTTCAAATACTAAAGACAGCGCTTATTGGTCAATTAAAAGAATGAATATTTTTCCAGTAGCAAGATTTTCATATAATTTTTCTAAAACAAAATCATTAAGTTTTAATTACCGCGGAGATGCACAACAGCCCAGCTTTAGCCAATTACAGGATGTACTGGATATATCTAATCCACAATACATAACACGGGGCAATCCTCATTTAATACCATCATTCAATCATAACATAAACCTATTTTATAATGATTTTAATATTGTTAACAGCAGAGTATTTTTTACAAGTTTATCTTTTAATACAATTCAAAATCAAATTGTAAATAATATTAATCCATTTGGTGTTTCAGGGGCTCAGATCAGCATACCCGAAAATGTAAATGGATATTATAATGGAAATGGATTTTATAGCTATTCTAAACCGTATAAAAATCGACGTTATATAATTAGTTTAGATGGAAATTTAAACTATAATCACAACATTAATTTAATAGATAATTTTAAAAATATAGGCAATAATTTGGGAATAAGTCAGGGATTAAATTTTGAGTTTAATTATAAAGAATGGTTAGAGTTTGCCGTTGGAACAAATTATAATCTTAATTCTGTTAAATATAATAATAACAGTACAAATATTAAAGGTTTTCAAAATCAGCAATATAGTTCATGGGTCATCAGCAGCAATATGAATATTGATATTCCTAAAAACTGGGTTTTAAAATATGATCTTGATTACACCATTAATAATGGGTTAGCAGGTG
>JAYVEA010000181.1:0-12594 GCA_043749085.1 Chitinophagales bacterium | reverse complement strand
AGGAAATTTTTTACAAAAGCGTTATTAAAATGGAACAAATACGATAATGACCGTGTTATGCCATGGAAGTACGAGAAGGACGCTTATAAAATATGGATAAGTGAGATCATTTTACAGCAAACACGGGTGAGCCAGGGACTTGGGTATTACAACAGGTTCATTAAAAGATTTCCGACGGCAAAAAGTATAGCGATTGCCCCGGAGCATGAAGTATTTAAACTTTGGGAAGGATTGGGATATTACACCCGCTGCAAAAATATTATTGCCACAGCAAAGTACATTTCTAAAGAATTAAATGAAAATTTTCCGACTACATATGAAGATATTTTAAAATTAAAAGGTATTGGAACCTATACTGCATCAGCCATTGCATCGTTTGCTTATAATCTTCCTTATGCAGTTTTGGATGGCAATGTTTTCCGGGTATTGTCAAGATATTTTGGAATAAAAACTCCAATAGATAACGTGCAGGGGAAAAAGTTTTACAGCGATTTAGCGTATGAACTATTGGATAAAAAATTTCCGGCAATTTATAACCAATCCATAATGGATTTTGGGGCAACTGTATGTAAACCCTTGCCTCTATGCGAAATATGCACGCTGAAAAGCAGATGTGTAGCTTATTTGCAAGGAATACAGTTGCAATTACCTATAAAAGAGAAAACTATTTTAAGAAAAGGTAGGTGGCTATATTATTTGGTAGTTAAGTATAGCAATAAATTTTATGTAAGAAAAAGAGAGGAAAAAGATATCTGGCAAAATCTTTATGAGTTTATATTGCAGGAGGCTCCAAACCCTATTACCATTAAAAAGTTGCAGGCATCTGAAAAATTCAACCTCATTTTTCAAACAAATGAATATAAAATTGAAAGCATATCACAGGTTTATAAACAGCAGCTTACTCATCAAACTATTAATGGTCAATTTATTAATGTTACCGTAAAATCACCCCTGGATTTAAAAAATTATCAATTAATATCAACAGATAAGATAAAAAAGCTTCCCTTCCCGAAATTTATCACTACCTATTTGAAAGATTAAAATGTATCTTTAAATTTGTTTGGTACTGGTTTACAGCATTTTGATTAATTAAATAAATCATGATATATGAGAGGTGTAAACAGGGTTATGCTAATAGGTAATTTGGGTAAAGATCCGGACCTGCAATTTTTAGAAGGCAATATTGCAGTAGCAAAATTTTCACTGGCAACAACCGAAAGCTACAAGGATAAGAACGGAAAGCTAATGTCACAAACTGAATGGCATACCGTTGTACTTTGGCGTGGACTTGCAGAACTTGCACAAAAATATTTACACAAAGGCAGTCTCGTATACATTGAAGGAAGATTGAAAACTCGCAGCTGGGAAGATAAAGACCACAACAAAAAATTTGCAACGGAAGTGGTGGGAGATAATTTAATAATGTTGGATAAGCGTTCAGAAGGAACACATCCGGGAGGAGATGAAGGTATTCCCGGAGCAGATACTGATATCCCGCCACTGGAAGAAGGTTCAGAAAAATTACCTTTTTAGTGATACAACACCTAACGCTATCTTTGGTTACTATCTTTAATTAAAACTCTTTGTTTTGGATTATTATTCGGCGATCGGATCTCCTCCATCTTTCTCACTTATTTATTTGGCAATAACTCCTGCGGCAACGATCGTTCTTATTTTTACAGCACTTATACTTGTATTAATTTCTTTTTTAGTAGCCGGTTCCGAAGTAGCTTTTTTTTCTCTTACCTACAAGGATATTAATATGCTCAAAACTAAGCGACGTCCCTCTTACCGGAGGATTGTTACTTTGCTGGAAACACCGAAAACATTACTTGCATCAATGCTGATAACAAACAGCTTTGTAAACATCGGTATCATTTTAATTTCAAACCTGTTAATGCAGAACTGGATAGATGCATTGCATTTTCATTTTGTTATTGACTTTATTATTAAAGTAGTAGTAGTAACTTCTTTGCTTGTTTTGTTTTGTGAAGTTTTGCCAAAGGTTTGGGCAACACATCATAACATTTGGTTTGCATCTTCTGCTTCTCTTATTATCGAAATTTTCAACAGCCTTTTTTTTAAAGTAAGCTCACGTATGGTAAAACTTAGTGATAAAATCGAAAATAAATTTCACTCAGGTTTGTCAGGTATGGATAATACTCAATTGGATTATGCAATTGATCTGCTGCCTGACCATGAAGCAACATCAGAAGAAAAACAGATATTAAAAGGAATTCGCAAATTCGGTAACACTACTGTTAAACAAACTATGCGTACCAGGCTTGATGTGTGTGGCATTAATTATAATAGTTTATTTAAAGATGTTATTAGTGAGGTAGAAGAAATGCATTATTCAAGATTACCTGTATTTAAAAATAATCTGGATGAGATCGTTGGAATTTTACATACCAAGGATCTGCTTCCACATTTAAATGAAAATACAGATTACGACTGGCACTCATTAACACGGCCGGTATTGTATGTACATGAGCAAAAATTAATTGAAGACCTGCTGCAAGAGTTTAGAAATAAACGTATGCATTTTGCTGTAGTGGTTGATGAATTTGGAGGAACATCGGGTATTGTAACGCTGGAAGATATAATGGAAGAGATCATTGGCGATATTCATGATGAGTTTGATGATGAGATAAGTGGTAACAAAAAAATAGATGACTTCACTTATATTTTTGAAGGTAAAACAATGATAAATGATGTTTGTAAAGCATTGCATTTACCTGTTGAAACTTTTGATAAAGTAAGAGGTGACAGCGATTCACTGGCAGGGCTGGTCTTAGAAATTGCGGGAGAGTTTCCGCATATAAATGAAGAAGTGTTGTGTGATAACTTCACTTTTATTCCGCTGGAAATAAATAAGAACAGGATAGAAAAAGTAAAGATGAGCATTAAGAAAATAGAGGACAATGAGCAATAGACAATATGCAATAACCAATCTAAATGCAAAATATTTTATTGTCAATTGCCAATTGTCAACTGTAAATTTTATTTATTGTCTATTGCCTGTTGCCTGTTGCCTGATTTTCTTTACAGCCTGCAATTCTACCTATACATCAAAACCCAAGGGATATTTTAAAGTTGATCTTCCTGAAAGAAAATATGTAAAGTTTGAGAAAGAAGGGTTTCCATATTCATTTGAATATCCTGCTTACGCAAATATTGTTAAGGACAGTACATACTTCGATAAAACGCCTGATAATCCTTTTTGGGTTAATGTAGATTTCCCGTCTTTCCATGGAAAAATATTTATCAGTTACAAAACCATAGGCGGTACATCCATCTATAAAATAAAAACTCCCGCTGGCTATAAAGATTCTCTTGGTCTCAACAATTTTCAAAATTTAATAAACGATTCTTATAAGCTTACTTTTAAAAATGATGTAAAAGCTTATTCTATTGAAGACAGTGTAATGCATACGCCAAACAATATCACCGGTATTTTTTTTAAAGTTGGTGGGAGCGTGGCTACTTCAAAACAGTTTCTTCTTACTGATTCCGTTAAGCATTTTTTACGCGGCGCATTATATTTTGATGCTACACCGAACGAAGATTCACTTGCACCTGTAAATGATTTTCTCCAGGAAGATCTTAAACATCTTATTAATACCTTGAAATGGAAATAGTGAGTTGTGAATTGTCATTTGTGAGATGCATATATTTAAAGTGGATTTAATTTACTCACAGTTCACAACTCACTACTCACATCCGTATCTTTGCAAAATGATAGCCATTGACAATGTTCTCATAAGCAATGAAGTTGTGGAAGAGCAATTTGTTTGCGATCTGAATAAGTGCAAAGGTGGCTGTTGTGTGGATGGTGACGCTGGTGCACCACTGGATAATAAAGAGCTTAAAGAACTCAATGAAGTGTATGATGCAGTGCTGCCTTATCTTTCAGAAGAATCACAAATGGAATTGGAAAGGCAGGGCAAATATGTTTACGATAAAGAATTTGGCTGGGTAACACCAACAATTAATTCCAGTATTTGTGTTTATGGCATTACCGATGCAAAGGGAATTGTGAAGTGTGGGATAGAACAGGCTTATAACGATGGCAAAGTAAAATGGAAAAAACCAATCAGCTGCCATTTGTATCCTATCCGCACAAAAAAAAGCAGGAATGGTAAAACCGAGTATGTAAATTATGAGCCGAGAGAAGACCTTTGCAGCGGTGGTTGTTCTCTTGGTAAAAAACTAAAAGTTCCTGTTTATATTTTTTTAAAAGATTCTCTTATCAGGAAATTCGGAGAAGAATTTTATGAAGCATTATGTGCATCGGCAGAACACCAAAAACTTTCTCCGGTATTATAAGTTATGAGAAAAATATCTCCGTTACCAATTCTTCTTACCAGCCTCCTTATTATTATTGGGTCTTGTTCTGTTAACCAGGCTAAGATTGACAATAGTCTTAAAAAATATTTTGACTCGGCAAAAATAGATGGCTGCTTTTCCATGGTTAATAATCAAACCGGTGCAGTTACAATTTATAATATGAAGCTGGATACACAAAGAGTTTTACCTGCCTCCACTTTTAAAATTGTAAACTCATTGATAGGATTAGAAACAGGAAGGATAACGGATGAGAAAATGTTGATAAAATGGGATGGTGTAAAAAGATGGAATGAGGACTGGAATAAAGATCTTACCATGGAAGAAGCTTTTAAGATTTCAGCCGTAAATTATTACCAGGAAGTGGCAAGAAGAATTGGGAGAGATACAATGAAGCAATGGATAGATAGTCTGCATTATGGTAATATGAATATCAGCGGACCTATTGATTCTTTCTGGCTGAATAATATTTTAAAAATTTCTCCCGATGAACAATTGGGGCTTGTTAAAAAATTATATTTTGATAAGCTTCCATTTCAAAAACGCACCCAGCAAATTGTAAAGGATGTAATGCTGCAGGAAGATAATACCCAGTATAAATTAAGTTATAAAACAGGCTGGGGCTTTGATGAAATGCAAAATGCTATCGGTTGGATCGTAGGCTGGGTAGAAGAGAACAGGCATGTTTATTTTTTTGTGTTGTTAGTAAAAAGCCCCGATAAAAATATTGACATGAAAAATGTAAGGATCAATATTTTAAAAAAAATATTACACCAATATGGATTTTTAAAAGGAGAAATGTAATCGCCTTTCCAAGTTGCTTATAATGAAAAGTACTGTTAAACCTTCTCTGTTCCTCTTATTGGTTTATTTTTTGCCTTATTGCATTGATTAAATTGCATTGATTAAAGCATCTCTTACATGTTTCGTTTTCAACATATAGAATTTTTACTTTCATTGGCAGCCATTCCTTTAATGGTGATATTTTATTTCCTGTTGATAAGATGGAAGAAGAATGCGATGAAAAAAATTGGCGATCCTCCCCTGGTAAAACAATTGATACAGGGTTTCTCTTCTACAAAATTTGCAATAAAATTTATAATGATCTTAATTGCATTTTCATTGTGTGCTTTTGCTGCTGCCGACCTGGTAAAACCAGAAGGCAATCAAAAAATAAACCGCAAAGGAATTGATGTGATGATAGCACTTGATGTGAGCAAAAGTATGCTGGCAGAGGATATTAAGCCCAACCGGTTGGAAAGGGCAAAGCAATTGGTGAGTAAAATAATTGATAAATTGTCTGATGATAAAGTTGGAATTGTTGTATTTGCCGGCAGGGCATATTTACAAATGCCTTTAACCACAGACCATTCTGCGGCAAAAATGTATTTATCCTCAGCCTCCACTGATAATGTGCCAACCCAGGGTACTGTAATAAGCCAGGCGCTTAAAATGAGCTATGCCGCATTCAATACAAAGGAAAAAAAATACCGGGCAATAATTTTAATTACTGACGGTGAAGATCATGATGAGGATGCAATTAAAGTAACAAAAAGCCTTACTGAAGAAGGCGTAATGGTAAATACTGTTGGCATTGGCTCCCCGCAGGGCGCACCCATCATGGATAACGAGACCAAAGAATATATGAAAGATGAAAATGGCAATACAGTGATCACTAAATTAAATGAAGAAGAATTAAAGAGTATTGCTCAAAATGGGAATGGCATATACCAGTTATTTACCAGTGCAGATGAAGTAGCAAATAATGTTCATGGAAAGCTAATGACCATTGGGCAAACAACACTTACAGATTCATCCTTCGCTGTTTATAAAAATTACTTTTGGTATTTTTTGCTTGCCGCTTTTATTATCCTGTTAATAGAAGGGTTGCTTCCTGAAAGAATAAAAATGAGTAGGGTGAGAAACGGTTTAACTGTAATTTTTTTAATACTGGTTACAAATATTTCTTTTTCCCAGAGTACTAAAAAAGAAATTATAAAAGGCAATGATGCCTACAAGAAGAGGCAGTATAATGAAGCAGCGGGAGCTTATCAAAAGGCATTAAAAAAATTCCCCGAAAATACAACTGCTTTTTATAACCTCGGGAACGCATTGTATAAAACAAATAGACCTGGGGATGCTTTAAAAGCCTATGATAATACTGTACAAACGGCCGCCAATAATGCTATGAAACAAAAAGCATATTATAATGGCGGAGTAGTTTTGCAATCACAAAAAAAATTACCCGAATGTATTAAGGCTTATAAAAATGCATTGAAGCTTGATCCAAATGACGAAGAAGCAAGGCAAAATTTAGAAAGAGCATTACAACAACAGAAAAAACAGGATCAAAAAGATAAAAACCAAAATAAGGATCAAAAACAGGATCAGAATAAAAAGGATGAACCTAAGCCACAACCTTCAAAAATTTCTAAACAGGATGCCGAGGAAAAATTAAAATCCTTATTGGAACATGAAAAAGGGTTACAGGATAAGCTACATAAAGTAAAGGGCAACTCAACTGATAATCCTAAAAAAGATTGGTAAATCGAAGAAATAAAAAAGCCCGGACAATTTACCCGGGCTTTTAAGTTATATTGGATTATTTTGCCAATGTACCATTTTTCTTGTCTTTATGCCTGCCATGTAAATAACCTGCAGCTCCGCCAACCACACCGCCTATAATAGCGCCTTTACTTTTATCATGACTTACAATAGCACCGGTAGCAGCACCTGCGCCAGCACCAATAACAGCATCTTTTTTCCGATGGCTCCATTTTCTATGCCTTGTTTGAGCCATAACACTTACCGTAAATGCAAATAATAAAATTACCAACGATAATACCCGGATAATCTTTTTCATAAATGATAGTTTTAAATTTTTTAGATAGTTATATCTATTCCAAAATCAGGCCATTTTCCCAATCTTTCCTTTCATAAATTGTATTTTTGCAGATCAATCGGGTTTAATACATGCAGTTATACGCTGAATCGTTAACAGAATATAAAAGACTGGCTACGCTTGAAGTAAAAGTGGGTGATTTACTATTGGGTAATTTTAATCCCATTCGTGTACAGACGATGACAACAACCGATACAATGGATACTATTGCCACTATAGAACAAAGTATAAGATGTATTGATGCCGGTTCAGAATTGATCAGGATAACTGCCCCCAGTAAAAGGGAAGCAGAAAATCTTTTAAATATAAAAAATGAATTGAGAAAACGAGGCTACAATACTCCAATTGTTGCTGATATTCATTTTACTCCCAATGCCGCAGAAATAGCTGCAAGAATTGTAGAAAAGGTCCGTGTAAACCCTGGCAATTATGTAGATAAGAAAAAATTTGAACTGCTTGAATATTCCGATGCAGAATATGTGGAAGAAATTGAGCGTATAAGAGATAGGTTTACACCATTGGTAAAAATTTGTAAAGAGTACGGTACTGCGATGCGAATAGGCACTAATCATGGCTCTCTTAGTGATCGTATAATGAGCCGATATGGTGATACACCAATTGGCATGGTAGAAAGCGCAATGGAGTTTTTGCGTATCGCTGAAAGCGGGAATTATTACAATATTGTGTTGAGTATGAAGAGCAGTAACCCTCAGGTAATGGTACAGGCTTACAGGCTGCTTATACAAAATATGCAGGCAGAATTAGGACATTGTTATCCATTACATTTAGGGGTAACAGAAGCGGGCGATGGAGAAGATGGAAGAATAAAATCTGCTATTGGAATTGGTACATTACTGGAAGATGGTATCGGCGATACAATAAGAGTTTCATTAACTGAAGATCCGGAATTTGAAATTCCTGTTTGCAGAAATATAGTAAAACGATACGGCCTCCAAACCTCCTCCGGGAGGGAAGACCTTGCCAGCACACAAAGCCAGTCTTTAGTGTGTGAAGGAAATTCCAAAGTGAAAGAGTCTTCAAAGTCCCTCGATTTGGGAGAGGGATTTAGGGAGAGGCTTCCATATAATCCATTTGAATATAATAAAAGAAAAAGTTTTGAAATAAATAATATCGGCAATAAGCATGTCCCTGTTATCATTGCCGATCTGCATAAAATTGAAAAGATAAAACCTGCAGATCTTGAAGCCATTGGTTATACTTATGATGTAGTTACTGATAAATGGAATCTTAACGATCTGGCTGCTGATTATTTATTTACTGCAGATCAACAAATAGATTTTGCTTTGCCGGGAACATTAAAAGTTATTTGTTATTACAAAACATGGATTGCATCAGAGGATAAAAAAAAATATTTCCCCATTTTTGATGAAGAACAATACCTGGATGATAATATCGCAAAGTCAGCTGTAATCAATTTTGTCATGCTTGATTGTTATTCTGAAGGATACCCTGCAATTGATCATGAAAAGATTTTTTCAAAATTAAAGATGGATAAAACTGCTGTGATATGTTTAAGTTCAACAAATAAAAATGCTGTGCAGAGTATAAGAAGAATGTTTATTGAGCTGGAAGAAAAAGAAATAGAAAATCCTGTTGTAATAATTACAGATGGCACTCATGAATCAATGGATGAAAATCTTATTCATTATGCAATTGAAACAGGAGCATTATTGCTTGATGGTTTTGGCGATGGAATTTGTTTAGGACATCGTTTTGCTGAGAAAAATGTACCAACGGATTATAAATTACTCAACTCAATTGGCTTTGGAATTTTACAGGCGACACGTACAAGAATTTCAAAAACAGAATACATCAGTTGTCCAAGTTGCGGCCGAACATTATTTGACCTGCAGGAAACCACTGCAAGAATACGTGCTGTTACCAATCATCTTAAAGGAGTAAAAATTGCTATCATGGGATGCATAGTAAATGGGCCGGGGGAAATGGCAGATGCAGATTTCGGATATGTTGGAAGCGGCCCCGGAAAAATAACTTTATACAAAGGAAAAGAAGTTATAAAGAGATCTGTTTCAGAAGATGTTGCGGTTTCTGAATTAATAAATCTTATAAAAGAAAATGAGGCCTGGGTAGAGCCTTCTTAAAATCTAAATTATTTAATGCAGACAGATTTTTTAGTGATAGGTTCAGGAATAGCCGGACTTACTTATGCTTTAAAAGTTGCACAGGATTGTCCTGATAAAACAATTACAATTCTTACCAAAGCACAAAGTGATGAAACCAACACAAAGTATGCCCAGGGCGGCGTTGCAGGTGTAATGGATATGGATCATGATAGTTTTGAAAAGCATATCGAAGACACTTTAATAGCAGGCGATGGTTTGTGTAACCGCAAAATTGTTGAGATAGTTGTAAGAGAAGGTGTGGATAGGATAAAAGAAATCATTGAATGGGGTGCTAAGTTTGATAAAGATAAAGAAGGTGAATATACGCTCGGAAAAGAAGGCGGACATAGTGAGTTTAGGATTCTGCATCACAAAGATGTAACGGGCAGGGAGATGGAAAGAACACTGCTCGCCGCTATTAAAAACAAACCGAACATTAATCTTATCAGCCATTGTTTTGTTGTTGATATAATCACCCAGCATCATCTCGGTTTTTTAGTAACAAAGGCAACACCTGATACTGAATGTTACGGGGTGTATGTTGTAAATATGCAAACCAATAAAATAGAAAAGATCATCTCTAAAATAACTTTGCTTGCAAGCGGCGGTAACGGACAGGCTTATCGCACTACAACCAATCCTGCAATTGCAACCGGTGATGGTATTGCAATGATGTACCGGGCAAAAGGCAGAATAGAAAATATGGAATTTATCCAGTTTCATCCAACTGCTTTGTATGAACCAGGTGTTGCAGGACAATCATTTTTAATTACAGAAGCCGTTAGGGGAGATGGCGCCATTCTTCGCAATAATAAAGGTGAGACATTTATGGAAAAATATGATGCAAGAAAAGATCTTGCACCGAGGGATATTGTTGCAAGAGCAATTGATAATGAAATGAAAGTTGGGGGAACTGAACATGTATATCTTGATTGCCGGCATATGGATATGGAAAAGTTTATTCATCATTTTCCAAACATTTATGAAAAATGTAAATCCATTGGGATAGACGTTTCTAAACACTTGATACCAGTTGCTCCTGCCGCACATTACAGCTGCGGCGGAATAAAAACGGATGAATGGGGGCGAACATCTATTAATAAATTATATGCCTGTGGAGAGTGCGCCAGCACAGGTTTGCATGGCGCAAACAGGTTAGCCAGCAATTCATTACTGGAAGCTATGGTTTTTGCGCACAGGTGTTATTTGGATGCTGTAGCTAAAATAAAAAACATCGGATCATTGGCTTTCAGCGATGGCGAAGTCTCCCCTGTGGGGGGAGATTTAGAGGGGTCTATCCCTGACTGGAATGCTTCAGGAACAACTGCTCCTAAGGAAATGATCCTGATTACACAAAGCTTAAAAGAACTGCAATTGCTGATGAGCGACTATGTAGGTATTGTTAGAACAAATGTTCGTTTAGAAAGAGCAATGAAACGGTTGGATCTTTTACATGAAGAAACAGAAGCATTATACCAGGCAACAGAAATATCACCGCAACTTTGTGAAGTAAGAAATTTAATTACTGTAGGATATTTAATTACCAAGGGGGCCCAGTTACGGCATGAAAGCCGCGGGCTTCATTTTAATACTGATTATCCATACAAAAGTGACCGGCTGCAGAATATTGTTTTATAATACTTCTATTCGCAGCTTTAACCAACCTTATCTTTGATAAATGTATTACCTCATTTACGGATTTCTTTATTTACTTTCTCTTTTACCTCTTGGCATTTTATATTTTTTAAGCGATGCCCTTTACGGATTAATTTATTATGTTATTGGTTACCGGAAAGAAGTAACCATGAAGAATTTAAAAATTGCTTTTCCTGAAAAAACAGAAAAGGAAAGAATAAAAATTGCAAAGAAATTTTATAAGAATTTATGTGACACTATTGTTGAGACAATAAAACTTTTAAGCATTAATGAACAATTTTTAAAAAAACATTTTACAGGTAATTATGAAATAGCCCATGAATATTTTTCAACCGGCAGATCAGTGCAATTGTACCTGGGGCATAACTTCAACTGGGAAATGGCAAATCTTGCTGTTCCTCTTTTTGTAGAATTTAAATGCCTGGTAGTATATATGCCTTTAGATAACAAAATATTTGACAGACTTATTTTACATATACGTACCAGGTTTAAAACACATCTTTTATCAGCTACCAACATGAGTGTAGAATTGCGGCCCCATTTAAATACTCAATATCTTATATGCCTGGTTGCCGATCAAAAACCTTCCGGGCCACAACATGCTTACTGGATAAATTTTTTCGGAAAGCCAACACCTTTTTTAAAGGGCCCGGAAAAAGCGGCGAGATACAGTGACCTCCCGGTATTTTTTGGGTATATAAAAAAACATAGAAGAGGATATTATGAAGGCTTTGCTGAATTAGCTGCCAGAAATCCAAAAGAATTAGCTCCGGGTGAACTAACAATACAATATGCACAATTCCTGGAAAGAAGAATGAAAGATCAGCCTGAGATGTGGCTTTGGAGCCATAATAAATGGAAGTGGGAATGGCGGCCTGAATATGGAAATATAATTGGATAATTAATTCAATACACTTGCCTCTTTTTCTATCTCTATATTTTTTTCTTCTTTAATTTTATTCCAGCCACCTAAAATATTTCGTAGATTATGATAACCCTGCCTTTTTATCAGCGATGCTGCAATAACACTTCTGTAACCTCCGCCACAATGAACATATAAATTGTCATCATCCTCAAAATTTGCTATCTGTGCAACATCAATCATTTCAGATAAGGGTAAGTTAATGGCATTTTTAATGTGCCCGTCACCAAATTCTGCTTCTCTTCTTACATCCAGCACAGTGAGTTTGGGATCATGTTTAATATCCAGCGCCAGTTCGTCCGGCTCAACATCAATTATCAGGTCAATCTTTTCTCCGGCATTTTTCCATGTCTCAAAACCACCTTTTAAATAGCCTTCTACTTTATTAAACCCAACTCTTGCAAGGCGGATGATCGTTTCTTCTTCTTTACCATTCTCAGTAACCAGAACAAGCCGTTGATGAAAGGGAATTAAGGATCCTGCCCATTCTGCAAACCTGTCTTCAAGACCTATAAATATTGAACCGGGAATAAATCCCTGTGTAAAGTCAGAAGAGTTCCTTGTATCCAATACGATAACGTCTTCCGCTATCTTATTTTTGATATCCTCAACAGTTAATTGAG
>JAYVEA010000180.1:0-12594 GCA_043749085.1 Chitinophagales bacterium | reverse complement strand
ATCAAAAGAATTTATTAAAGGAATTGAAGAAGATAAAAAGGGCAATTTCTGGATTGCAACTTCTAATGGGATAACACAATTTAATCCCGAAACACAAGCATTTAAAAAATTTAATACAGCAGATGGATTGCAGGGGCTTGAATTTGAAGCGAATGCCGCTTATAAAACAAAGGACGGAGAAATATTTTTTGGAGGTACCAATGGCTTTAATAATTTTTATCCTGAAAATATAAGGACCAATAAATTTATTCCACCGGTTTACTTAACTGACTTTCAGATCTTCAATCAAAAAGTTTTACCGGGAATAGAAAATTCTCCCTTACAGGAAGATATCAGCATAGCAAAAAAAATAGTTCTTTCTTATAAGCAATCCACTTTCTCCTTTGGTTTTGCTGCATTAAATTATACTGCATCAGAAAATAATCAATATGCATACAAATTAGAAGGGCAGGATAAAAATTGGAACTATGTTGGTAATGAGCGAAAAGCTTCTTATACAAATCTCGATCCCGGGGAATATACTTTTCGTGTAAAAGCAGCTAATAATGATGGTGTGTGGAATGAAGAGGGAACTGGTGTTACAATTATTATCACTCCCCCTTTTTGGGATACGTGGTGGTTTAAATTATTAGTTGCTATTGCCATTATTTCTGCGGCGGTGGTATTTTATAGATACAAAACAAAACAGGAGATAAAAAAACTGGAAGAAAGAAAACGGGAAGAAATTCACCAGGCGCAGTTGCAATTCTTTACCAACATATCACATGAATTCCGTACGCCGCTTTCACTTATCCTTGGTCCTGTTGAAAAATTAGAAAAAGAAGATCCGCATTCTTCCTTAACGCATTATTATAAAGTAATTCATCGCAATGCAAACCGCTTAACAAGTTTGATTGATGAGCTTATGGATTTTAGAAAGTCAGAATCGGGTGCATTAAAATTAAATGTGATGCCGGGAAATCTCTCTCTGTTTTTACGTGAGCTATCAGAAGATTTCAGTGAATTGGCAATTCAGAAAAAGATAAATTTTAAGATTAACGTTCCTGAGACGCTTTCAGAAATATGGTTTGACAGGCAGGTATTGGAAAAGATCATCATCAACCTCTTAAGTAATTCTTTTAAATACACTGCCGACGGCGGTACTATCAGCACCGAAGTGTTGGAAAGTCTGGAAAATTTTAAACCAGCTTTTGAAAATGAACTGATCTTAAAAAATGATTACAAAGGCAAAAAATATATTTATCTGCGTGTGGCAGATAATGGAATCGGAATATCTAAAGAATCAATTGCACATCTTTTTGAGCGCTATTATAAAATAAGTGAATCACATCTCGGGTCGGGTGTAGGTCTGGCTTTTGTAAAAAGCCTCACCTTTCTGCACAAAGGAAATATTTATGTTTACAGTGAAAGGGATAAAGGAACTGAAATTATTATTGCCCTGCCTGTAAGCAAAGACTCTTATGAAAAGAAAGAAAGATGGATGACCAACAATAAGGAGATTGTAAAATTAGAAAGCATTACTTTAAAATACAATGATGATAATTTAAGTCTGGATGCGAACAACGGTACCTCTCAGGATTCTTTAAAACAACCTAACACTACGCATATATTGGTGGTAGATGATAATGAAGAGCTAAGAAATTTTTTGCATGAAAGCTTAAGTCCTTATTACAATATATCAGAGGCTGAAGATGGACAAACGGGTTTGGCTAAAGCAAAGGAAGAGTTTCCCGATCTTATAATCAGTGATGTTATGATGCCCGTCATGGACGGTATTGAATTTTGCAGGCACGTTAAAGAAGATATTGAAATAAGCCATATTCCTTTTTTAATGTTAACTGCTAAAGATGCACAGGATGCAAGAATAGAAGGTGTTGAATCGGGCGCAGATTTTTATTTTGCCAAACCTTTAAGTATTGATCTTCTGTTGCTAACCATCCGTAATATTTTCAGTCAAAAACAAAAACTTAAAGAGCGATATATAAAAGATCAACATGCCGAAGCAAAAGAATTAGTGCATTCTGTAAAGGATAAAGTATTTATGGATGAGTTGCTGCAGATTATTGAATCGCAGCTAACCAACCCGGATATGGATGTGGACTACATCTGCAATAAAATTGGTATGAGCAGAACAAAACTCTATCAAAAAATAAAAGGGATTACAGGGCAATCAATTGGAGAGTTTGTACGAACCATACGCTTAAAAAAAGCTGCATATATAATGACACATGAAGACATATCGATAACAGATGTTATGTACAGTGTTGGCATACAAACACAATCATATTTTACAAAAGCATTTAAAAAAGAATTTGGAAAAACGCCCTCACAGTTCTTAAAGGAATTAAAGAAATAGATAAAATGTATAAATTGCCCGATATATTTTAGTTAATAATTATAGCCTGTATTCTAAAATTAAAAATACTTTTTTATCAGTTACTAAATCGAGTTTATCCTTGTAGTATTTTTTTTATTAAAAACTTCAAAACAAAATTCACAACATTTATTTTGGTGCATAAATTGAATAACTATTCCACTTACAGGAAATTGTGGCATATCCACTTGCATCTGTTGTAACATCGGGGTTAGAGCCTGTATAATCTTTAAGTACAGTATTTGCCCATGTGGTTTGAACCTTCTTTTGAGTATCTGTAGGTCCACCATTAAAATAAGCTATCAATCCTGGGGTCCCGTTTCTTCTAAAGATGTATTCTGTAGTGCTTACAACAAGTTTTGTTGTAGAGCCTGCTGCAAGTGTTTTTCTAATATTTATCAGCGTATTCAATTTTGCTTTATCCAATTGCAATTCATAATCATTATAAAAAATAAATGGAGTGCCTTCAGAAGTTAATATAAATGCATAAGCTTTCAATTTAGCATTGGAGCTCATTTGATCTATATCATGATTGGCAACGAAAGTATAAGCCCGTGAAGGATTGACAGAAATTAACCCTGCTCCATCTAATTTACTTAGATTGTTTCCATCAAATGCATCCTTCATTGCAAACATTAAAGGAAAATCAAAAGCCCCGCTGTTGGCAGCGTTGCACCAGTTATTTACCAACGTAACGTTGCCATCAAAAAATTCACCTATTGAAATGCCGCCCACTTCTGCCAGCCAGCTTTTTACTACATTAGGGCTAAACCCCTTTACAAAATCAAATCTCCATCCATCAAACCCCAGGCTATCTCTATAAAATTTTGCTACTCCATCTGTTCTTTTCCATAGCCAGTCCTGCACATGAGTAACATTATGACAAAGATCCGGCATGCCGCCAAATTGATCTTCATCTTTTACATCAACAGCACTTGGATGAAAATCTTCATAGTTTCTGTTGAATTTTCCTGACAGCGGAGTAAACTTTGTATAATAAGATTTTTGTGAGTAAGGGCTGAATTCCAAATCGCCTCCGGAATTATGATTGATAATTATATCCGCAATTAATTTAAATCCTTTTGATTTTGCATTAGCTAATAAAGATTTTAATTCAGTATAAGAGCCAAACCTTGTTTCAGTTGTCCCTTTTTGGTTGTATTGGCCAAAATCAAAATAATCGTAAGGATCATAACCCATGGAAAAGGGCCCCGATTCTCCTTTTGAAATTACGGGTAACCATACAGCAGTAATACCTGCTGTTTTCCATGAATCAAGTTTGCTTTTTATGTTATCCCACCAAACGCCTCCGGGTGTTACATCCCAATAAAAAGACTGCATCATAACTTCTGCAGACGGCGTTGTAGCTTCTCTTGAAGGGGGGGGTGTTGGAGGTGGTGGAGGTGGAGTGCTTACTCCACTATCGTTTTTACTGCAGCTAAAAAATAATACTACAATACTTATAATACCAATAATAAAATAATTTGTTGTCAGCTTTTTTAAATCAAACTTTATATACATAAACTTTCTTTTCAATATTTTTGATGGCTATATTTTTAAATAGAATCTTAAGATTTATAATGCCTTTAAAAATCAATACCTAACCATTTCTTTTTTTTCATTTCATATTTATCATAATCAAACTTGTAGAGTTTGCCCGGACGGTGTGGCACGTTTTGTTCTATCTCCTCTATGTCAGTTAAAATTTGCATGGAGAAAAACTTTTTGCGGAAATTTCGCCTGTCGAGCTTTATGGTTAAAATAGCTTCATATAAATTCTGTAATTCACGAAGCGAAAATTTATTTGGTAAAAGGCTAAATCCTAAAGGATGTTCCTGTACACGCTTCTGCAAACGTTGAAGGGAAAGATCAAAAATTTTTTTATGATCAAAAGCAAGCTCTTTTACACTTGCTATAGCATGCCAGTGCAACTCATTTTCAAGGATTTTTAATTTGTGATGTTGTATATTAATTAATGAGCAATAGGCAACTGTTACCACTCTACCTCCCGGATGCCTGTTCGTTTTTCCGAAGGTGTTTACCTGTTCCAGGTAAACATCATCTAAGCCGGTACGTTGTTTTAAAATTCTGTAAGCCGCTGCATCCAGATCCTCTTCGGGTTTTACCAGGTCGCCCAGCAATGACCATTTGCTTTGATATTTTTTAAGGTCGGACCGCATTAATAAAACCTTTAGTTTATTTTCATCAAAGCCAAAAATTACACAATCAACAGACAAGCCTATATGGTTGATATTCTCAACTTCCGAACGGATCGCTTTTAAGGTTTTAATATTTTTGTCATACTTTGATTTTGGTAACTGCATATGATGAAGAACATTTTGAGATCAGCCTGGAGAATTTATTGTGTAAATTAAACACAATATAATTACAACGCAATAAATCATTTTTTACCTGTTATAATCATAAACAATATAATCCCAGGGTTTTAATGTAAACACATGATTGCGTGCTAAGTTTTCTTTCTTTTTAGAAAACACATTCATGGGCTTTCCATAAATAGTTACATCTTTTATGGTAAAGCTTTGCGGCTGATTTGACAGGTTCAGTATCACCGCAACTTTATTTTTATTTTTTTCTCTTGTGTATGCAAAAATGGAAGCATCATTTGCTGTAATTATTTTTTTATAAGACGCATCTGCAGCCAATGCCACGTTACTTTTTCGCAAATGCAGCAGCGTTGAATAAAATGGTTCCATTTCAAATTTGTTCCATTGAATTGCCTCTTTTACAAAAAACTTTAATCGCTTTTTATTTGGTATTTCCTGGCCGCTGTAGATCAAGGGTATTGCTTTATACATTGTTTGAGATAACACAGCAATAGTTTTATAAGCGTTGCCATATCTTTCAAACTCGGTTCCTTCCCAACTGTTCCAATCATGGTTTGTAGTGAAATATAAGCGATAAGCATTTTTTGGAAAGCTCTCAAGATTATGATTGAGCAAAGAATCAAACCATGTTAACGATTTTTTCCCGGAGCATACATTTATTAAAGGTTCCATTACACTCCATGCATAGGTTTCATCAAATCCCGCCAGGTGTAATTCCGGTTTGTCAGCTTCAGCTAACATAAATACATTTTTTATTTTTTTTAATTGAGCAAGACAATCTTTCCAAAAATCTGTGGGTACATCACCTGCAACATCACACCTGAAACCATCGATGTCAGATTCCTTTAACCAGAACTTCATTGCATCGATCATGCTATCTCTTAATTCCCTGTTTTCATAATTTAGTTTCCGGGTATCTGTCCAGTCATAAGGCGATACAATATTCCCGTTCTTATCTTTCACATAAAAATCAGGATGATTTTTTACCCATGGATTATCAGGTGCCGAATGATTCGGAACCCAATCGGTAAGTACTTTAAAACCCAGGCGGTGAGCATATTTCACCAATGCCTTCCAATCTGCCATGGTGCCAAATTCAGGATTTACCTGCTTATAATTTTTTACTGCGTAATAGCTTCCTAATTCGGTTTCATTCGCTTTTCTTCCTTCAAGGCCGATAGGTGTCAGGGGCATAAACCAAAGGATTTCAACACCCATTTTTTTTAACCTGGGTAAATGTTTTTCAAAAGCTTTAAAAGTTCCTTCCGGGGTGTATTGCCTTACATTCACCTCATAGATGTTGCTTTGATAACTCCAGGCAGGATGAGCTATATTTTTATCAGCAGATGTTTGAGAGAAAGAAAAATAAGACAGGCAGGAAGATAAAAACAGGAGACAAATTTTTTGCGGAATCATAATGATTTTTTTAAATTATTTTATTAATTCGAATACAGCACTTTCTTTCGCTTCAACAGTAAAATCTTTTAAAGCTGTAAGTTCACCTGTTAAAATATTTTTCATTTTAGAAAAACTCTTTGTGCGTTCCCTGTATTTCTCAAAATTTACTTTCATTTCTTTTTTTGCTGTGTTCATAACTACCATCACAGTTTGTTTATTATCGTATCTGAAGTAAACATACACACCATCTTCAGGTACATATTGCATAAATTTTCCAGTAGTTAATGCAGATGATGTTTTCCTGAAATTCGCCAGTGTTGCAATATGTCTAAATATCGCCTCGTCCTTTTTTGTTCTGCCTTCGGCAGAGAATTTATTTACTTTATCGCCAGGCCATCCTCCGGGAAAATCCAATCGCACATAGCCATCATTGGGACTCGTTTTTCCGGTTGTTGCTAATTCATCACCATAATAAATTTGAGGAATACCTCTGCAGGTTAGCAGCCATGTAAGCGCAGATCGATATTTAGTTACATCTTCATTTACTACCGAAAAAAATCTTGACATATCATGGTTGTCCAGAAAAATCACCTGGCGTGTTGGATCTTTATAAACAAAATCCTGGGCAAGTGTAGTGTACAATCTGTTTACACCGTCATCCCATCCAAAATCTTTTGTCATGGCATCTGTTATGCCCCAAAGTGTTTGAAAATCTGTTGATGCCTGCAAGTTACTTTTGAAGGGTATATTATAATTGTTCTGCACAAAGTAAGATTGATTGGGAACGCCATGCACCCAGGTTTCTCCAAACATGGTAAGCTTTGGATATTCATCCGTTAAAGCTTTATTGCAGCGGTTCATAAATTCAAGATCATTGTATGCATAAGTATCAATTCTCCATCCATCAATACCAAATTCCTCAACCGTCCATATTGCATGTTGAATTAAAAAATTTGCGACAAACGGATTGGTTTGATTCATATCCGGCATCATAGGTTCAAACCATCCATCAGACATTTGTTTTTTTTCAGAAGGCACTGCATAGGGATCAAATAATACCTGGTCTTTATATGTGGTCCTGGTAAATTTGGGCCATTGATGAAGCCAGTCTTTCATTGGCGGATCCTGCACAGTAAAATGATATAATCCTACATGATTATAAACCGCATCCTGGATAATTTTCATTCCTTTTGCATGAGTGGCATCTATTAAATTTTGATACGCATTTTCTCCGCCAAGGCGTGGATCAATCTTGTAATGATCAGTAAAAGCATATCCATGTTCTGTCCTCTTAGGCATATCATTTTCCAAAACAGGATTTAGCCAAAGTGTAGTAACTCCTAAATTTTGTAAATAATCAAGATGATCTTGAACTCCCTGTAAGTCGCCGCCATGGCGGTTAAAAACCGTATCCCTGTTTAATGATTGGTCTCTCATGCCCGGTATCTTATCATTAGATGGATCACCGTTGCTAAATCTATCGGGTAGGATCAAATAAATAAAATCTTTTGAAGTGATTCCTTGAGCGTATTGTATTCCATTTCCTTTGCGGCGGGATTTTAATTCAAAAGAAAAAATTTTATGAAAATGAATATAGTCAGCAACTTCTTCATTAAAAGTAATTATTCCAGGTTTTGCATTTGAGCTGATATTTAAATCGATAAATAAATAATTTGGATTTTCAACTTTATTTAGTTTCTCCATTTTTACTCCAGGGTAAGAAACCATTCGAATATTTTTTTTAAGACCAATTTTATCTCCGTGTAACATTACCTGCACTTTGTTCCACTTCATTCCGGTCCACCAGTTTGTTGGATAGCATTTATAATTTTCAGTTTGTGCAAATGCGAAATAAGAAATAAAAAATAAGCAATAAGAAATGAGATATTTTTTCATATGATTAGGTTATGCAAGTGAACTATCAGGAATGACGAGAATATCTTCATCATTTTTATTTTCCTTTACAATAAAATAACAAAGTATGCCGGCCAGTATCATTAATACACCTCCAATTTGTACCGCAAGCATTCTGTTATTATTTAAAAGGTGACTCATTATCCACCCAAAAAATAAGGAAGCAATAATTTCAGGCAGCACAATAAAAAAATTAAAGATGCCCATGTACACACCGATCTTATCTTCCGGTAAACTGCCCGCCAGCATAGCATACGGCATGGAAAGAATACTTGACCATGCAATACCCACACCAACCATGCAGCCATAAAGCATGTACTTATTTGTAACAAAGCCAACTGCTATTAAACCTGCGGCACCGCAAAACAAACAAATACTATGCGTTAGTTTTCTTCCCAACCTATTTGCAATAACAGGAATGATCAGTGCGAAAATAAATGCGACAACATTATAAAATGAAAGCGTTAATCCTGCAAACTCAACCCCCTTTGTATAAACAGGATCAGTTTCACTCGCTGCTCCAAAAATAGTTCTTGCAACAGCTGTACTGTAATAAAACCACATAAGAAATAACCCCGGCCATGTAAAAAATTGTACCAGAGAAAGCTGTTTCATTTTAGGCGGCATATTTTTTATTGAGCTCATTATTTCTCTAAAACCGCCACCGAAACCTTTATTGCTTTCTTTTACTTTTTGTTTAAACCCAACATCAGCAGGAGGATATTCTTTGGTTGTAAAAATGGTATAAAGAACAGATAGTAAAAATATTGTACCTCCAATATAAAAGGCAAATTTTACTGAATCAGGGATATTCCCATTCTCACTTTTTCTTGAAACCCCCATGAGATTTGACAATAACCAGGGTAATGCTGATGCAATACTGCCGCCTAAACCTATCATTAGACTTTGCATTGCAAACCCTCGTGTACGCTGCTTATCATTTAATTTATCTGCAACAAATGCACGGAAAGGCTCCATTGCTATATTACCCGATGTATCCAATATCCAAAGCAATCCGGCTGCCATCCAAAGGGCTCCGCTATTTGGCATAAGAAAAAGACAGAATGTACTTAACACTGCTCCAATAAAAAAATAAGGTCTCCTTCTTCCCCACCACGGATGCCATGTGCGGTCACTCAAATATCCAATAATAGGTTGCACAATTAATCCCGTAAGAGGGGCAGCTAAAAATAATAAGGGTATCTGGTCAGGGCTCGCTTTTAGATATTCATAAATGGGCCCCATGTTTGCTCTTTGCAGATCCCACCCGAACTGGATACCAAAAAATCCAAAGCTCATATTAAATATTTGCCAGAAATTAAGATGAGGTTTTACAACAAGCGGAGGATGTGGAGTAACCTCTGCAATTTTTATATTATCCATAGCAATCGTTTAATATATGGCTTGTGTAAATATTACACTTTAATAAAAATACATTAAATAAGTATTCAGAAATATTTTTCAACTAATAAGAACAGATGCATGACTTACAATGTGAATGAATTCAGTCAGCATGAAACATTTATCTTTAATAATTTTATTGAATGAGGAAAATCATTGTATCATTATTTTTACTTAGCATCATGAATGAATTAGCTGCGCAACCTTATGATCAATACCCAGTGTATAATAGCGATCTTGGTGTTATCTACACAAAAACAGGTTCCTCGTTTCGAATCTGGAGCCCGCCTGCAAAAGAAGTGCAATTATTATTATACAAAGAAGGAGAAAATGGAATTCCTTTTAAAATTATTGATCTGAAAAAAGAGTTAAATGGCGCTTGGCATACAACATTGAATGGTGACTGGAAGGGAACATTTTATGTATTTCGCGTTAAGATAAATGACAAATGGAATAATGAAGTTCCTGATCCTTATGCAAGGGCAGTAGGCATAAATGGTAAGCGTGCAATGGTTATTGATTTAAATGATACTGATCCTCAGGATTGGTTAAATGATAAAAGTCCTTCGTTCTCAAAACATAATAATCCTACAGATGCTATCATTTACGAATTACATGTTCGTGATGCAAGCATTGATGAAAATTCAGGAATAAAACACAAAGGAAAATTTTTAGGATTGGCAGAATCAGGTACACATAACAGAGAAGGATTTTCGACAGGGCTTAGCCATTTAAAAGAATTAGGTGTTACGCATATTCACCTGTTACCATTTTATGATTATTCTTCAGTGGATGAAACTAAATCAGATCATCAATACAACTGGGGTTATGATCCTCTGAATTATAATGTTCCCGAAGGCTCTTACAGCACAAATGCTTATGATGGCATTACAAGAATTAAAGAGTTGAAGCAAATGATACAAACATTTCATAAAAATGGTTTGCGGGTAATTTTTGATGCAGTGTATAACCATACAGCCTTAACAGAGCAATCAAATTTTAATCAGTTGGTTCCGGGATATTATTATCGTCATAAAAAAGACGGTGGCTTTTCAAATGCAACAGGATGCAATAATGAAATTGCTAGTGAAATGCCGATGATGCGAAAGTTTATGCTGGAAAGTATTTTGTATTGGGCAAAGGAATATCATATTGATGGGTTTCGTTTTGATCTTATGGGAGTGCATGATATTGAGACGATGAATATCATTTCCAAAGCTTTGCGTAAAATAAAACCAGATATCCTTTTATATGGTGAGGGTTGGACTGCAGGAGATTCTCCATTACCTGATTCAATAAGGGCTCTCAAAAAAAATGCATGGGAGCTTGATGGCATTGCAGTGTTCAGCGACGACATCCGTGATGGAATTAAAGGCAGTGTATTTACTGCAAAGGACAAAGGTTTTGTAAGTGGTAAATTAGGAATGGAAGAGTCAGTAAAATTTGGGATTGTTGCTGCCTGTGAGCATCCGCAAATTGATTACAGTAAGGATAATTATTCAAAGCATTCCTTTGCTGCCGCCCCGGGGAATGTTATTACTTATTGTGAGTGCCATGATAACAATACCCTGTGGGATAAACTTGCATTATCAAGACCGGATGCAAGTGAAGAGGATAGAAAACAAATGCAACAATTGGCATTAACAATCGTTCTTACATCGCAGGGAATTCCGTTTTTACATGCCGGTACAGAATTTTTGCGCAGCAAAAATGGTGTTGAGAATTCCTACAATTCAGGGGATGAAATCAATGCAATAAAATGGAATTTAAAAAAAGAAAATATTGATGTAACAAATTACGTAAAGGAACTAATCAAAATAAGAAAAGAACATCCCGCATTTAGAATGACAACGGCAAAACAGGTAGCCCAAAATATTTTATTTGACCAACATGTTCATGAAAGAACAATTGCTTATACCATCAATGGCGAGGCATTAGAGGACAGCTGGAAAACCATTTTTATAGCGTTTAACGGGAGTGATAGTGTAAAAGAATTTTCTTTGCCTGATGGCTACTGGAAAATGGCTATGGATACAGGCGGACTAATTGAACCAGGGAAAGTTCAGTTGAAAAAATATAGCGCTGTTATTTTATACAAACATTGATTTTTCTAATTCATCATCCATTTATAAAATTCAGGGAAATATTTACTCCATGCGGCTTCATTATGTTTGGCATCATTATCTATTCTTTCATAAATTTTTGAAGAAGACCTGCCTGTCCGGTAGGCAGGCAATCTTTTGATATCTGATTCTATTTTTTTCATATCCGGAATCATTCTGTCACCTTCCTTTCCACCTGCATAAAAAAATAACTTTGACTTAATTTTTTTGGCTGATTTATTAAGATCATTTTCAAGTCCTGAAGCTGTCCAGAAAGCAGGAGAGAAGATGCCTGCACCGCGATAGACATTTGGATATTTCATTACAGCATATAAAGAAATTAATCCTCCCATGGAACTTCCTGCAATGAAAGTATTTTTCTTATTTGGTAATGTGCGGAAATTTTTATCAATGTATGGCTTTAATGTAGTTACTAAAAAATCTACATATTTATCTCCCTCACCATTTCCGTAAGGCTTAAATTCATAAGGGTTGTATTCGTTCATGCGCTTTGCACCATTATCAATTCCTATTACAATGCATTCTTTATTTCCCTGGCTGAATAAAGAATCCAGGCATTCATCTACTCCCCATTCACCAAAGCCTGAGGTAAATTCATCAAATAAATTTTGACCATCATGCATATAGAGCACAGGAAATCTTTTTTTAGTTGTTGCATAATCATCAGGTAAGTAAATCCATATTCTTCTGGTCCGGTTTAATTGAGGGATATTAAATCCAGTATCCAAAATGCTTACATGTGATGAAGCTGTATGTTTTCTTTCTACTGCTTCTTTTTTAAAATCATCGCTCCATCCATTAATAAAAATAGTTATTACAGTATCTTTTGTAACAACTAAGGTTCTGTTTGCAATACCGTTCCCCTCCTTTGTTGTTTCTACCTTTGTCCAATTGTCTCTTGTTAATTTATATTCATAATCACCTGGTGATAATTGAATATCAAGAAATGGCATTTTAGAATTAGCATCTTTAAATTGATAATTGTTATCAGACGGGTTCCAATAGTTGAAACTGCCTGCCAAAAAAATTGTGTCAG
>JAYVEA010000179.1:0-3991 GCA_043749085.1 Chitinophagales bacterium | reverse complement strand
CATGAAGCAGCACATAACCTTGGTATGCATTCTAATGCTACCATGTTATATGGACATATAGATAAATACATTCACCGCATAGATCATATGAGAAGGTTAAGAGACTTGCAGGACAAAACACATGGCTTCAACACTTTTATTCCATTAAAATTCCGCAACCAGAATAATGATATGAGTGATGTTGCCGAATCTTCAATTGTTGAAGACATGAAAATGTATGCAGTGGCAAGAATTTATTTAGACAACTTCCCTCACCTGAAAGCTTACTGGCCAATGCTGGGCAGGCAAAATGCACAACTCACACTTTCTTTTGGTGTTAATGATATTGACGGCACTATTGATGATTCTACAAAAATTTATTCAATGGCCGGAAGTGAAGAGCAAAATCCTGCCATGTCAACAGAAGAATTGGTAACGCTGATCAAACAGGTAAAAAGAACTCCTGTAGAAAGAGATACTTTATACAATGTTGTTAAGGATTACAGTGAAACGGATTTTGAAAAAGAGAAATTTGATGTTGCTCTTAACTAAAAATCTTACTTTATTGTAATTGTATCACTCCAAATTAAACGTTTATGCATACTTAATATCTCTCCTAAATTTTCGTCTTCAATATATTTATCAGGTACATAATTAAAGCCAACTCTAAATTTTTCTTTTTGCAGATTATTAGGAGTTTCTTGAGTACGGGCTTGCAAAATATTTTGCTCAGTTTGATAAGGAAGTAGGATATATACTTTAGGATAATTCTTATCACATTCTTTGTAGTAAATATTAAGCTTATTCGTTTCTATTTCATAAATAATATTTGAACTGCAGGACATATTTACATACCTTATAGTATCGGGAGAATTATTTATCAAAGTTGTTTTTATTGATAGATAATAAAAGGAGTCTGTCTTATTCCACAATCCAGCTTTAGCTTTAAATGTCAGCCCTTGCTCTTCTTTTAGAAGACGTTTTTGCGAACAAGAAAAAATAATAGCTAGAAATGGCAAAATCAATTTCGTCATTACTATAAGAGTCAATGTTTTCTCATTTCCATAAATTAAACAATTCCGTCTGTGGATTATCTTTTTCTTTTTTCTCCCAATCCATTTCTACACTTTTATTGTAATCTGCAAGCTTGGTACCTATTGCACGCCAGCCCGTCACTTCAACCATTTTGTTTAATTTTATTTTTGCCTTCCGCACCTGTGAGCCACGTCCGCTTTGTATAGCAAGAATAGGCTCTTCATCAGTTGTAACTTTTATTAATTTATTCCCCTCCCCCTCTTTAATAAAAAAGAATCTATTGTGAAGTGTTGTAGTTTCAATTTTAAACCGCTTGATGTTGAACTGTAGTTTGTCTTTATCAAGATAAACAGCAGTAACAATTTTTTCGGGGTCGAATTTTTCGATCAATGCAATATTATCAACATCAAATCTTTGTGTAAGCTCCTGGTCTACTATTTCATAATTACCATCATAATCTATAACCAATATTTTATCATCCCCATCAAAATTTCCCAGCAGCCTGCCCTTTTCATCTGTATTTAATCTTCCAAATGTTTCATCAAACCAAAGTCTGCGGCCATCTAAAGTTGATTTACCTTTTTCTTTTAACCTTACAGACTTAACAGGATATTTTGTAACCTGGTTTCCCAAACTGCTTCTGCCTTTAATATCCAGCTCTTCAAAAGAAAAATCGAACTCTTTATTTCTTGCAGAACAGTTAGGACTTAAAATAATCCTGACTACTTCAGCTTCCCCATTAGGGTTAACACTCAGGTAATGAACTCTTGTTTTATCTTCTCCTTTTGCCACATCATATTCTTTATCACGGGTTATACCTGTAACGTTAAATCGTTTTGCAAAGCTTTTTTGTTTGCCGTCAAAGTAGATCATGTTGTAAGTAGTACGTTCATCATTCTTTTGAAACACTTCCACATGAATAATATCTTTACCGATAAAAGTTTTATCAGCCACTTTTACAACTTTCATTTTACCCGCTTTTGTAAAAGCAATTATATCATCCAGGTCAGAAACTTCACCGATAAGCTCATCCTTCTTTAATCCTGTACCAATAAAACCTTCTGTCCTGTTCACATAAATTTTTGTGTTAGCGATCGCAACATTTTTTGCCTGGATGGTATCAAACAGTTTTATCTCTGTTTTTCTCTCGTTGCCTTTTCCATATTTTTTTAACAGGCCTTCATAATAAGCCACAGCATAATCCGTCAAATGTTCAAGATCATGATTAACCTGTTTGATATCAGCTTCGAGGTTTTTAATCTGGTCATTAAGTTCATCAATATCCAGTTTATAAATTCTGCGAACAGGCTTCTCAGTAAGCTTAATAATATCTTCTCTTGTAATATCTCTCTTCAAAAGCTTTTTAAAAGGATTGAAAGCTTTATCAATTGCCTGTAATACCTTCTCCCATGTTTCGTGTTTCTTCTCAAGCTCTTTGTATATCTTCTCTTCAAAAAATATTTTTTCCAAAGAAGTATAATGCCACTTTTCATGTAGCTCTGCAAGCTTTATTTCCAGTTCTCTTTTTAATAACTCTTTGGTATTATCTGCCGATATTTTCAGCAATTCAGGTACACCCAAAAAAGCAGGTTTGTGTGCAACAATGACGCAGGCATTCGGTGAAATAGAAATTTCACAATCGGTAAAAGCATACAAGGCATCAATTGTAATATCAGTTGAAATGCCCTGTGCAAGCTCAATTGCAATTTCAACTTCGGCTGCAGTATTATCAGTAACCTTTTTTATTTTTATCTTACCATTATCATTCGCTTTAATGATAGAATCAATTAGTTGGGTAGTTGTAATTCCATATGGCACATCACGTATCACAAGATTTCTTTTATCCAGTTCCTCTATTTTTGCTCTCACTCTTATTTTGCCGCCACGCTTTCCTTCATTGTAATTAGTAATATCAACCATTCCCCCTGTTGCAAAATCAGGAAATAAGTCAAACCTTTTACCACGTAAATATTTAATTGAAGCTTCAATGAGCTCACAAAAATTATGAGGTAAAATTTTTGTTGCCAAACCAACTGCAATTCCCTCTGCTCCCTGCGCAAGCAATAAAGGAAACTTCATAGGAAGGGTTACAGGTTCATTCTTTCTTCCATCATAACTCAGCTGCCATTCTGTTGTTTTATTATTGAAGGCAACTTCCAAAGCAAACTTGCTTAGCCGAGCTTCGATATAACGGGGAGCCGCAGCATCGTCCCCAGTTCTCACGTCGCCCCAGTTTCCCTGTGTTTCTATCAGCAAATTTTTTTGCCCAAGGTTTACCAATGCATCACCAATACTTACATCACCATGCGGATGATACTGCATACTTTGCCCGATGATGTTGGCAACTTTATTAAAGCGTCCATCATCCATTTCCTTCATTGCATGCAGAATGCGCCGCTGTACAGGCTTTAAGCCATCTTCAACTGCAGGCACTGCTCTTTCCAATATTACGTAACTTGCATAATCTAAAAACCATGTTTTGTATTGTCCACTTACACCGGAATCACTGTGGAGATAATCCTCTTTAATATTTTTTGCCATTAAAAATTAGTTCAAAGCCCCATCGGGGCATTAATATTAGTAGCTAAACAAAATGCATTATTGCAGCTCCTTAGGAGCGATATATTATTAATCATAAAATTCAAATAAATATTCATCCTTAAATTCTATTTCAAATTTTTGTAGAAATTCCTTGTATTCCTGTCTAAAGGTTTTGTGTTGATGATGCTTTGGTTGATTTAAAATGTAACCTACAACATCAGATGACTGTGATTTAGAATATGAGAAAGCACCGAATCCTGTTTGCCATGAAAAATTATTTACAAAATGTTTTTCTTTTATAAATGAAGAGGAGTTTGCTTTTATATCTCTCACCAGATCAGATATTGAAATATCAGGCTTTATACTTACAAGAATATGCGTATGATCTGGCATACAATAAATCGCATATAGTTTTTGATTTTTTTCTTTAATTATG
>JAYVEA010000178.1:0-3996 GCA_043749085.1 Chitinophagales bacterium | reverse complement strand
AAAAAAACAAAGCGATATAGTTGGATATAATAAAATATTACAACAATTAGCGAATGGGGATACAAGCGGCAAGTGGCCTGCAAAAGCTCCTTATCCTTTGCCCGGGGCCATATTGCCTTATTATCGCATCGTTGCATTTTATGGAAATTTATATTCAAAGCGAATGGGCATTTTAGGAGAAATTCCTAAAGATTCAATGTTTAAAAAACTTCAGTATGAGATCAGCAGGTGGAAAGCTGCTGATAGCTCACTTCCTGTAAAACCTGCTCTGCATTACATAGCCGTAAGTGCACAAGGAATGCCGGGCAAAGATGCGATGCATAGAATGCGAATGCCCTTCCACCAAATTGATACAATTATTAACTGGGCTAAAGAAATTAATGCCTTGGTTTTTTTAGATATCCAGGTTGGGCATAGCACAGTAAAAGATGAAGTGCCTGCATTGGAAAAGTATTTACTAATGCCACAGGTGCATCTGGGAATTGATCCTGAATTTTCTTTAAAAAATGGTGAAATCCCTGGAACAAAAATCGGCACATTCAATTCCGATGATGTAAATGCTGCAATAGATTTTTTAGCAGATATTGTAAAGAAAAATAATCTTCCTCCGAAAATTTTGATCGTTCATAGGTTCACCCAGGGAATGATAACCGATTATGAAAAAATAAAAAAAGTTCCTGAAGTTCAGATTGTGATGGACATGGATGGCTGGGGAGACAGAATTTTAAAACGATCCACCTACCTGCGATATATTTATAAAGAGCCTGTACAATTTACCGGCTTTAAATTATTTTATAAAAATGATCTTAAGAAAGGCGATCGTATAATGTTCACCCCTGAAGAACTGGTAAAATTTATTCCAAAACCTATTTATATACAATATCAATAAATTTTCTCACTTAAAAAATGCAAAACAATTTTCCTGTACTTGCTGTTTTATTTTTTTTATCAGCTTGTTCGTCATCACCGGATCAAACAAAAAACAAAAATAATCCCGGTGATAAAAATTCAACTGATTCCAACAAACTTAAGCCCATAGCTGATGTTGCAACAATTCTTTCAAAAAAAGAAGTACCAGTACTCTGCTATCATCATATAAGAAATTTTACAGCAGGTGGAAGATTAATGGGCTATGAAGTAACGCCGGCAGCCTTTGCTGAGCAAATGAAAACCCTTGCTGATAGCGGTTATAAAACAATTTTACCCGATGATCTTTATGAATATTTAGTGCATGGAGCATCACTTCCTCCAAAACCTGTTATGATAACTTTTGATGATAATGATAAGGAGCAATTTACTATCGGTGCAACTGAAATGAATAAGTATGGATTTAAAGGAGTGTATTTTATAATGACCATTTCTATTAATCGAACACGCTACATGAGTGAACAGCAATTAAAAGATTTATCAGATAGCGGGCATGTTATAGCAGCGCATACATGGGATCACCACATGGTTACAAAATACCTTCCGGCAACCTGGGATACCCAGTTAGTTAAGCCGCAAAAAAGGTTGGAAGCAATTACAGGAAAGCCCGTAAAATATTTCGCTTACCCGTTCGGGTTGTGGAATAAAGAAGCGATCCCGGTATTAAAAGATCATGGATATAAACTAGCTTTCATTTTATCAACAAAACGCGACTCAACAGAACCACTATACACTATCAGGCGAATGATAGTTCCGGGGCAATGGAGCACACAGGGAATGCTTAAGGCAATGAAAACAACTTTTCATCTTCAGTAATAAAGTATTTCAATTACTTAATTTTATTAAAATAATTATAATGAAATCGTTTATCATAATAGTTAGCTGCTGTGTTTTTTTTGTTGGTTGTAAATCCCAAGCCCCTAAACATTTGGCAAAAAAACAGAACGACAATAATACCTTGTTATGGCAGGTGAGTGGTAAAGATCTTACAAAGCCAAGTTATATTTTTGGCACATTTCATTTATTATGCAAAGATGACATTCATTTCAGCGGGCAATTAAAAAATTCATTGGCATCAGCAGATGAGGTGTACATGGAAATGGATCTGGATGATCCGTCTACTATGTTAAGCGGGTTATTGTATATGAACATGAAGGGTGGCAAAAAATTAAAAGACCTGTATACAGTTGCAGAATACAAAAAAGTAGAAGGTTATTTCAATGATTCACTGCATGCCCCGATGATGATGCTTCAAAGCATGAAGCCTTATTTCCTGGTTGCCCTGTTATATCCAAAAATGATGAATTGCCAAACAGCATCAGGCGTGGAGGAAGAACTTATGAAGCTTGCCAAAGAAAATAAAAAAGAAATAAAGGGATTGGAGACAATGCAATTCCAGGCATCGGTGTTTGACAGTATTCCATACGAATGGCAGGCAAAAGAATTGCTGAAAAATATTGATAGCTTTTCAATGTATAAAAAAGAATTTGATACTATGCTGCTGCAGTATAAGAACCAGCAATTAACATCAATGGAAAAATCATTGGCCAAAAGTGAATTTGGTTCAGATGAAAAATATAAAGATATACTTCTGACCAGGAGAAATATAAACTGGGTTAACCAGTTAAAAAGTATTATAAAAAAAGAAAGTGTTTTTGTTGCCGTTGGTACAGGCCACCTGGTAGGAGAGAAGGGCCTGATCAATTTATTAAGAAAGGAAGGCTATACTGTTGAGCCGCTGGTAAATAAATAATTTTTTGGTTATATTAAAAGAAATTATATTTAATTAACCAAAACTTACAATTATGAAAAGGTTATTGTTACTGTTGGCAATGTGCTTTATTATTTTTGGATGTAAAAATAAGCACCATTATTCAGATGAAATAACGAAAGGTCTTGCATCCAAAAAGGTGCCCGAATGGGTGGGTGAAAAAATGAAGAGACATTTCAAAGATTCTGGTAAAGCTCCAACAACTTACAATTTTGATTGGAAGGTTTATAATGATTTGATTTCTGGTGGCTATGACGATGTTTATCTAATGCCGATCAGATACAGCAAAAACGAAGAACAGTATTATCGCGATGCTTTCAATATACCACCGGGAGATCCTAGAGGAGATGTTGATGGTTATAGCTCATTTATAATACAGGTAGGAACTAATACCGATTATTATCAGTTTGCAAAATTTTGTCCCCCACCTGACACTTGTCCCTAAACATTATAACACCGCAGTATCTTCTTCAATACCGGTTTCACCGATAGGAACCGGTTTTTTCATATTTTGCCACCATCTTTTAATTGATAAATTCCTTAAAGAAAATTTTGTTCTTGCAGTTAACAACTTTTTTGATTCCAAAAATTTTACAAGCCTGTGTTCCATGAAATGCTGTAACGGAACCAGCAAAGCGATCAATACAATTTTTACCAACCATAATTTTAATGGTTCGTTGTGAACCAATCTGGCAAGAAAGCTATTATCAATTACCAAAACAATAAACTCAAACAAAGAAATAAAGAAAAAGTAACCCAGCAATTTAATGAGTAGTCTTGATACAGGAAACATCCCTATCAAAAGTATTAAAACAAAAACTATAGAAATGGAAACCGTAATCAGCATATATTGAGTATCTCTGTTACTGTTTTGCCGTTTTGCTTCCTGCCTCAGTTCATCTTCATGTCTACGGTTTTCTCTTTCTATATCCAATAAGGCAATATCTCGTGCCTTTGATAGCTTTTCTAAACTATCAGAAGATTTCTTTGATAGTAAAGCATATTCAAATGCCTGTTTGTAATCTCCCTGCTGTTGGTATAAATCACTTAAAGAATTAGATACAGAAGCAATAGATTTTATATCATTCACTCTTTTGCTTAATGCAAACGCTCTGTAATAATAAGCTGTAGCCTGTGGCAGATCACCCAATTTCTGATATGTGCTTCCTATGTATTTAAAAAGATCACAGGTACGGTTCTCATCAAAATTATTTACAAAGTCGTATTCAGCGAGTTTAAAATAAGCCAGAGCGGAATCAAATTTATCTGAATAATAATAAACGTATCCTTTATTTAAA
>JAYVEA010000177.1:0-4009 GCA_043749085.1 Chitinophagales bacterium | reverse complement strand
ACCGCCCAATACATATCGCTGGTTGCATGTGTTGGTTGTACCGAAGGAATAATGTTTGCTTTTCCAAATAAGTTAAAATCATTTTTATTTATCACCTGTGCATGTTCTATTCTCCAGCGTTTATCATTTTCCCCTTTTAATGCACGGTTATAAACTTTTAATATTTCACGATTGCCCGAATCGCCAATAGCATGCGTACACATTTGAAAATCTGTATATGCTAATATTTTCGCCATGCTGTCATAATGGTTTTTGTTACTTAACAGGAACCCATACCAGTCAGGTCTGTCACTGTATGGTTCCAGCAAACATGCGCCACGACTGCCTAAAGCGCCATCCGCATAAAACTTAAATCCTTTTATAAAGATTTTATCTGTTTTGTACGGACCTCTTTTTAAGTAGCGTGAAAAATTAGCAGGGTTGTCGCTTAGCATAACATACAGGCGGATATTTAATTTTCCTTCCTGCTGAAGTTTGTCAATGCCTTCCGCTTCCTGGTACATTAAACCGCAATCAGTGATTGTAGTAAGACCAGCTGCAAAGCAATTTTTCTCTGCAGTCGTCAACCATCTTATATAATCCTCTTTTATTGCTGGTGGTATAACTGATGAAACCAGGTCTGTTGCATTGTCAACTAATATCCCGGTGAGTTTTCCATTTTTTGTTTCCACTTCACCACCAACTAAACTTTGTCCCGGTTTAACTCCTGCAATATTCAATGCTTTTTGATTGGCTATGGCCGCATGTCCATCAACTCTTGTAAGCAATACAGGCTTGTCAGGAAATAATTCATTTAGTTTTTCATTTGTTGGAAAAGATTTTCCCGGAAATTTATTTTGATCCCAGCCCCTGCCTCGTATCCATGCTTCATTTGGATGTTCTATTGAAAATTTCTTTAATCTTTCCAAAATTTCTTCCCAGCTTTTGCTTCCAAATAAGTCAACCTGGAAGAGCGATTGACCATAGCTTACAAAATGTGCATGAGCATCAATAAAGCCCGGGTACACAGCTTTACCTTTTGCATCTATCATTTCCTTTGCTGAATATTTTTTTAAAATATCATTATTGGTACCAGCTTCTATAATTTTTCCATTCGTCACGGCAAATGCCTGAGCTATGCTAAATTTTTGATCTACTGTGTATACAATACCGTTATAAACGATGATATCTGCAGTTTTTTTCCCACTGCCTTTAAAAGAAAAAATAGAAATTACTATAAAAAGGAGAACCAATAAACGCATAGTTAGTTTTGAAAAACAAATGTAATGAAGTATTTTTCCTGCAAAGAAAAAGTAATTTACTTAAGTGTCGATAACGGTGGAACGTGTTTATCATTGCCGTTCGATGTTAGCTAATCTTTCTAAATATTTTCATTTTGAAAAGATAAAAGACGAAGCCTTATGGTTGACAGATCTAATTAAAAAATTCAATTTTTTCAAGACCAATCCTGATAAAAAGATCTTTCGGGGGCTTATAATCATCTAATAGAATAATGCACGTCAACTCCCCAGCTTACTTTTTAAAAAGCTTTCTATCATACCACACGAAACAAATAATGGTTTGGAGTCTATCGCAATGTCCAGCTCATTTCCCATAACAGTATAAGAACCTTTTATGGATCCCATAACACTCACCTGGAATTCGCCTGAAGCTTCAGTTCCGGTGAATGTTCCGCCCTGACCTTCAACAGCAGTACGGGCCCTGTTAAGTACCTGTTGTGCAGAGCCTGAAAAAGGTATTTTAAATTTACATGCCATATAATTATTTTTTATGATCCGGCTTCCGGTAAAACTTCATCAAGTTTATTATCGCTTACAAACTTGTCTCTTGCCTCTGTAAAATCGGCCTGCACTGCAGTAGCCTCATTTAATGCGGCATCTACCTTTTCATGAATATCCGGTAATTTTTTTTCAAGCAGGTTGTTGCCAAGATTAATATTATCAGCTTCCAGCTGCGATATTTTTTTCAGCAATGATGTTTGGCTGTTAATAATGTCTGCCAACTCACGGATCATTTTATCCATCATGTGCATTTTTTCTATTTTATCCATAATAATTTTTGTTGGATGAATAGCGAAAATAGTGCCTCTTTTTTAAAGCATTCTATAATAAGTGAGGAAAATAAAAAGGTTATAATTGTGAGAGTAGTTAAATATTAAATGTGAGTCAGCATTCATCATTAAAACCAAGGTCACTTAATGTTTTTATTCCTGAATTTGTAACATACCATGAAACCTGTTTTTCGCCGTTAACCATAATTGTTCTGGCATTTATTAATTCTCTTTTAAATAAAGTTATGAACGAGCCAGCCAGGTCTTTTTGACCAAAGGTTTTATTATTATTCTGTTTATTGCAGGCTGCTCTGAGTGTTTTTATCATTAAAGGTGTTAATGGTAATGCGGCCTTTGTAAATTTAATAATCTTTCCCACCCGTATAAGGTACGCCTAATAATCTGCAGCGTTATATATGATTTAAAGTAATGTATAATATTAATATCCTTACTTATAGCAGGCCGGTAAATTTTAAAAATTGTTAGGAGCAACACACCTTTTCCAGTATTCCATAATAACAGTAATTGTTTTTTCTATCTCAGCTATTTTAGTTTGTTTTATAAAAAATCCCTGTACAGATAAACTATAAGCATCTACCACAGCCTTTTGTGTTGAGGCAGTTGAAAAAAATAAATAAGGAATACATTTAATGTCTAAAGCAGCATCAGTTTTAATTTTATTTCTTAAAGCAAATCCATCAAGCTTAGGCATGTTAATATCAGATAGGATGAGGAATGGAATTACTTCTGTCTTATTCAAAAACGCAAGTGCTTTCTCTCCATCTGTAAAGAAAATAATTTTGTTGGAATAATTTAATTTCTGAAATATCTCTTCCAGTATATCCTGGTCATCTGCATCATCTTCTATAATTATTACCGGCCCATTACTATTCATAATAAAATCTATTTAAATATGAGGTGCAGGGATTAAAGATAAAGGTTTACAATAAAACCTTACCCATGTTTTGATAAAAAAGGTTGGAAAATTGTTGTTATTTTCGTTATGTTAGAACCTTTACACCATAATACAAACTTAATAAGGTCTCACTCCGTCAACTGCTATTAAATGTCTAAAGAAGCTAAAGCCAGAATCAAAATAAATAAGCGGCTTGAAGAAGCAGGTTGGCGCTTTTTTGATGAAGGTGATAAGCCTGCAAATATCATTTTAGAAAATCATATCAAGCTTACTCAAAAAGAGCTCGATGAAGCTGGTGAAGATTTTGGAAATACTACAAATGGATTTATCGATTACCTGATGCTTGATGATAAAGGTTTTCCCTTTATTGTTTTGGAAGCAAAAAAAGAAAACGTACATCCTCTTTCTGCAAAAGAGCAAGCCAGAAAATATGCTCAATCTCAAAATTGCCGTTTTATTATCTTATCCAATGGCAACCAACATTATTTATGGGATTTAGAAAGAGGAAGCCCTAACATTATTACAGCCTTTCCTTCACCTGACACAGTAATTGGTTATAGTTCATTCAAGCCCAATAAAGACAGTCTAATTAATGAATCAGTAAAAGAAGATTACATAGTTATAACTCAAAAGCCTGATTATAATCTTGATCCCAGATGGGTTGATGAATCCCAACGCAAAATTTATTTAGAAGAAAACAAATTGCGTTTATTAAGAAAATATCAGGTAAGAGCTATTGAAAGAATTCAGGAAGAAGTAAAGGCAGGTAAAGACAGGTTTTTATTTGAAATGGCGACTGGTACTGGGAAAACTTTAACTGCGGCGGCTGTTATCAAACTATTTTTACGCACCGCTAATGCAAGGCGTGTTTTATTCTTGGTTGACCGTTTAGAACTTGAGGATCAGGCTAATAAGGCATTTAAACAATACTTGCGTCCCGACTATCAATGCAGTATCTATAAAGAGAATCGTGATGACTGGAGAAAAGCGGATATAGTCGTTTCTACAGTTCAATCATTCCTATTTAAAAACAAATACAAAAG
>JAYVEA010000176.1:0-4010 GCA_043749085.1 Chitinophagales bacterium | reverse complement strand
TTTCAAGATCATATTCAGGTGTCCACCCCCAGTCATTTCTTGCTATACTATCATCAATACTCTGCGGCCAGCTATCTGCAATTGCCTGCCTGTAATCAGGAGTATATACCATTTTAAATCCGGGAATATGCTTTTTGATCTCCTCTGCAATTTCTTTTGGTGAAAAATTTATTGCAGAAACATTGTAAGATGTTCTGATCGAAATTTTTTCAGCATCGGCCTGCATCAGTTCTATTGTAGCTCTTATTGCATCCGTCATGTACATCATGGGCAAATAGGTATCTTCTTTTAAAAAACAATCGTATTTTTTTTCTTCTAAAGCAGCATAAAAAATCTCTATTGCATAATCTGTAGTTCCCCCACCGGGAGAACTTTTATAACTTATCAGGCCGGGATAACGAATGCTTCTCACATCTACGCCATAGCGATGATGATAATAGTTACACCAGAATTCGCCTGCATATTTACTTATTCCATATACGGTTACAGGTTCTATAATTGTTTGCTGAGGGCAATTTATTTTTGGAGATGTTGGACCGAACACAGCAATGCTGCTGGGCCAGAATACTTTGGTTAATTTTTCTTCTTTTGCAATATCCAATACGTTTAAAAGGCTTTGCATATTTAAATTCCATGCGAGCGTGGGATTTTTTTCACCTGTTGCAGACAGTATAGCGGCCAGCAAATAAATTTGGGTAATCCCCTGGCGAATGACCTGCACATGTAACATTTCTTTATTCATTACATCCAGGCTAACATAAGGGCCGGTGCCCTTTATCAGCTCATTCTCTTCTCTTAGATCTGAAGCAACAACATTTGCTCCGCCATACAACCTTCGTAACTCTAAAGTAAGCTCAACACCAATTTGCCCGGAAGCACCGATCACTAAAATTTTTTCTTTGCCCATAATTTTTACAAATAACTGTAAATGTAAAATTGAATATTGAAAATAGTAGTTTTGATGATGGAAAATTATTTACAGCAACTTTTTGCAGATCAGCAATATGATAAAAATAATTTTTTTCTTATTGCAGGCCCCTGCGTGGTTGAGGGAGAAGAAATGGTATTAGATATAGCAGGAACAGTTGCTGCCATCTGCAAAAAATATAAAGTGCCTTATATCTTTAAAGCATCTTATAAAAAAGCAAACCGAACCAGTACTTCATCCTTTACAGGTATTGGTGATACAAGAGCATTGGAAATAATTAAAAATGCAGGAAAGAAAATTTCTATTCCCACTATTACTGATATTCATACTGCAGAAGAAGCCGCTGTGGCAGCAGGTTATACAGACATCTTACAGATACCTGCTTTTTTATGCCGGCAAACTGAATTACTTATTGCTGCTGCTAAAACAGGTAAAATAATCAATGTAAAAAAAGGCCAGTTCTTAAATGGTGAAGCAATGAAGTTCGCTGTTGAAAAAATAAATTCCGCCGGTAATAAAAAAGTTATGCTTACTGAACGCGGAAACAGTTTTGGCTATCACGACCTCGTTGTTGATTTTAGAAACATCCCTGCAATGAAAATTAATAATGTACCGGTAATTATGGATTGCACACACTCTTTGCAGCAACCCAACCAAAGCAACGGCGTAACAGGGGGCAACCCGGATCTTATTGAAACAATTGCAAAAGCTGCTATTGCAACAGGTGCTGATGGATTATTTATAGAAACACACCCCGATCCATCCATAGCAAAAAGTGATGGTGCAAACATGTTACCGTTACATCTTCTTGAAAATTTAATTGAAAAATTAGTACGCCTCAAATCTTCTGTAATATAAAAATGCTCCTCAAGAGGAGCATGACTGGTTTGGGAAAAGGGCAAAATCTTAAGTCTCGTGGTTAATTGCTAAATGATTTTGTTTAAGATTAGTTACAACGTTTAATTTTTACCTTTCAAAATTCGTTAATTAAATGGGTATTATTAATAATCCCATTTTAAAAAATCACTTTGTTTGGATTTAAAGCGGGTACCAATCACTAACCAAAGATGAATCACTTTTATCATTCAACAATTTTGTATCGGGTACAATAATGCCTGTAAACGGTAGATTATCTGCGGAAAATTAACTTGCTTGGAAGCTTATTAAATTCTTTTTTAAAAGCTGTGGCGAAGTTACTGAGATTGGAATACCCCAATTGAGAACCAATTTCTTTTATTGAATATTTTCGGGACAATAATAAAACTTTAGCTCTGTTCATACGGCTTTTCTGAAAATACTCGTATACATTCTTCCCATATAACTTTTTAAATTTATTCTTGAGAGTAGTGGTACTCATTGCTGCCATACGTGAAAGAAATGAAATAGGCGGAGGTGGCGTAGAAAAATCCTTTACCAGGTAAGATTCCACTTTCATCAGTCGTTTAACTTCATCAGGAAATATTTTTATTTTATCATCACTTAGCTGGCCAACCTTTTGGTATAAATGACTAAGAAACTTTTCTACCAACATCATAATCCTGTTCTCTATAATCGATCTTTTCATTATAGTATCCTGATCTTCCATTACTTCATTAAATAATGTTCTGTAGTCAATATCAAAGGGTGCAAAATTGTAAGTGCCTGTTTTTAATTGCAAATATTTCTCAAGTACCTTATCCACGCTTTTAATATCAAGGTACTGCTCAAGCCATTTACGGGTTATTAATATATTTATGCTTTTAAGAGAAGTGTCTTTTGCGGCCTGGTATGCAAAATCGTATAAAGAACTTGTAAGAAAAACCGAGGCCCTGTTTTGTTTTTCTTCCCAGATATAGTCATTATCAATCTTTACCATTAGGGTATCTGAAATAGAAACTTCATCAAAGCGAAGAATATAAAATTCTTTTTCAGAACTTTTCCGTTGTAAGTAAATGTCCTGGTTCAATGTAAAATTTGATAACATACATTGAAGCCCGTTAGAAAGAGGAATGTATTTGAAATATCCATTTGCAATATCAGCAGGTATAACCAACGTATCATCCTTTACTTTCACGTGCATCTTCTGACTCATGTCACACATTAGCTTTGCATAATCCGTATGCGTATAATCAATGGTAAACATTCTAAGTTTATTAATCTAAAATAATCAAAATCGTTATTGTAAAGTATTAAATTGATCTCATTCCAGCAAATTTTTTGGCGCTGTATCAAATTGTTTTTTAAATGCCAATACAAAGTTAGAAAGATTTGTGTACCCTAATTTTTCACTCACTTCTTTTACAGAAAGGTTTTTCGCACTCAATAATTCATACGCTTTTTGCATTCGTTGAATTTGATAATAATTGTAAATGCTTGAACCATATACCTGTTTAAAAGCATGTGACAGCCTGGCTTTCGTCATAAAAGCTTTTTTTGCAAGTATTGCAATATCAGGAGTATATTTGCCGGGAGATTTTAAAATAGTTTCCACTTTTTTCAATTTCAAAATATCATCGGCAGTTAATTTATATTTCCCCTTACTGCTTAACATCTCAGTGTGCATCCTTGTAAAAAATTGCTCTACCAATAATAATATCCTGTTGTTATAGTAAATATTTTGTAACGGGTCATCATCATTAATTACCAGGAGTTCATTTATAATTTTGCGATAATCATCATTTAATTTTTCCTTTTCAGCTGCCTCTGATTTAACAGGAATGAACTTTTCGAACATTGACATTTTCTCACGCAGACCAATATAATTTGAGAGCCAATCTTTACTGAATAATATTTTAACGTATTGAACAGAGGATCGTTTTTTCACTATTTCCCAATGTTTAAATGAAGCGCCGGTTAATCTTACAAATGAATTAATTATTTTTCCGGAATCTTCATCTTTTTTATCTGGAATTTCTAACTCATCGAAATTCAAAACATAATCTCCGTGGTTTGTATTGCCGCTTTTTATCATTACGTCTTTCTGAAAATTAATTTTTACCAGCAATGTTTGTAAACCATTGGGAAGCACTATCACTTTTATCAAACCTTCTCCAATATCCTGCGGAATTACGATAGTATTATCTTCAGGCTGAACCTTTAGCTG
>JAYVEA010000175.1:0-4016 GCA_043749085.1 Chitinophagales bacterium | reverse complement strand
ATGATAATGCAATTCCTGAATCAAAAAACAGGGAACAAAAAGAACTGCAGCAGCACAAGCAATTTGAACTTGTATTCCAAAAAATTGAACCGCTGGCAATTTACTTTAATGAAGGATTAATTAAAAAGCGATTTATAAATTTTTCTGATAAGTATGCCTATCAATTTATAAAAGAAATAAATCCTCCTCCCCCCAAAGCTTAAATCACCTTTTCGATTTTCATTGTGATCTTTTTCCCTATTTACTTATTAATTTTTTTATCATGAACAATAGTACGTGGTATCGGTGGCAATTATATATGGTTGCATTACTGATAGCCTTACAATTTTGTTGCGAAAATATTGCAGCGCAGGATACTTTATTACTGAATATACCTGAAGCAGAAAAAATGTTTCTGCAAAATAATTTATCACTGTTGGCGGCAAAATATAATATAGATGCAAACCATGCACTTGTACGCCAGGCAAGGCTTTGGGATAACCCCGTTTTATCTACCGATCAAAATATTTATGATGCACAGGGAGGGTTTTTGAAGCATGATGCAACCAGCGGACAGGTGTATGTTCAGGTTACCCAGTTAATAAGAACTGCGGGTAAAAGAAATAAGCTTGCGCAACTTGCACAGGATAATACGACTATTTCTGCTGATCAGTTCGATGATATCCTGAGAACACTTAGATATACTTTGATAACTGATCTTTTTGAAATTGAACATCAGCTTAAATTAAAAAGAGTATATGATGCAGAGATAACACAGTTGCAAAAGCTTGTAAAAGGAATGGATGTCCAATTAGAGGCGGGGAACGTTTCGGTTAAAGATAATATGCGTGTAAAGGCATTGTTGTTTGGCCTGCAAAATGAGTTAGTGAATATTGAGGCGGCTATAATTCCTGTGCAAAGTGAAATAAAGTTGTTACTCAAAAATAATGATAGTGTTTTTATAAAGCCTTCCCTGAATTATTATTTACCCGATCTTATAAAAACTTCGCTTCCATCAAAGCAACAGCTTATTGACACTGCCTTGGAAAACAGGCCGGATGCAAGGATAGCCAGGTCGCAATTGGAGTATCAAACTCATAACCTGGTTTACCAAAAGGCATTGGCAAAACCTGATATAAATATTGGAGCAGAATATGACCAGCGGAGCAGCTATGCTCCAAATTATATTGGGCTGGCCGTCTCTCTTCCATTAAATATTTTTAATAAAAACCAGGGAAATATTGCTTCTGCAAAATTTTACATAAAGCAGCAACAGGCTGTAACTGAGGGAGCAAACACTAAGATTATAAATGATGTATCGACTGCCATTGAGAAAATAAAATTTTACCAGCAGGTAAACAATCTTCAGCAATTATATTTTTCACAGGAGTATGATAAACTTTTTCAGAATATGCTGAATAGCTATCAGCAACGGCAGATAGGACTTTTAGAATTCATTGATTTTACCGATGCTTATAAAGATTCAAAATTAAAGCTGGTGGATCAGCATACAGGTTTGATACGCTCATTAATAGAGTTGAATTATCAGGTTGGTAAAGATGTTATTACCATAAATAAATAACCATGAAAAAAATATATCTATTCATAATACTATTTTCATTGGCGCATTATAGCTGCCATGTAAAATCGGGAATTATTTTACAAAAAAAAGAACCGATTATCTCGGACTCGTTAGCCAAAATAATTTCGATTGATACGGTTAAACTTGACTACATCACTGATGAAATTTCTCTTAGCGGTGAAGTGAGCAATGATGATAATAAAGTAGTTAAAGTTTACCCTAATGCGAGCGGCAGAGTTATAAGTGTTAATGTTTCATTGGGAGATAAAGTTGTAAAAGGCGAAACTCTTGCTGTTATAAAAAGCGCTGATATTGCCGGTAATTACGCTGATTTAAAAAGCGCTAACAATGATGCGGCAATTGCTGGAAAGGAATTTAAAAATGCTGAGCTGCTTTATAAAAACGGAATCAGCAGTGAGAAGGAATTTATACAGGCAAAGCTTCAGTATGAAAAAGCAGTGAATTCAGTTTCAAAAGTTCATACCCAGATTGCCATTAATGGTGGTGGCAAAACCAGTGCAGGTGGTACTTACGTCCTTTCGTCTCCGCGAAACGGGTATATAGTTGAGAAAAATATCAATGCCGGAAGTTTTATAAGAAGTGACAATGGTCAAAATTTATTTACCGTTTCTGATATGCATGACGTTTGGGTATGGGCAAATGTTTTTGAAACAGATATAAATAAAATAAAGGTTGGTACAGCAGCTGAAGTATCAACACTTGCTTATTCAGATAAAATATTTCATGGCAAAGTTGATCAGATTAATTCTGTGCTTGATCCATTAAGCAAAGCAATGAAGATAAAAATTGTTCTGCCGAATAATGATATGCTCCTGAAACCGCAAATGTTCACCAAGATCGTTATCAATGATAAAGAAGATAGGAAGGCATTGGTTATTCCAACTAAATCATTAGTATTTGATGGTGGTAAAAATTATGTTTTATTGTATAAAGACATCTATAATATTAAAGTGCAGGAAGTACAAATATTAAAACAGGTTGGTGATTACACTTACATTATATCCGGTGTTAAGGAAGGAGATTTAATTATCGGCAGGAATCAAATTTTGCTTTACAATTCATTAAGTGAGCAATGATTTTAATATCAATATTAAACAAATAGACAGTGGGTAAATTCATAAAAAATATTATTCATTTTTCATTACGCCATCGTTACCTGGTTTTTTTTCTTACAGGCATATTAGTTATAATCGGTATTTGGAGCTATCAAAATACTCCCATCGAAACATTTCCTGATGTAACCAATACACAGATAATTATTATTGCTCAATGGCCCGGAAGAAGTGCAGAGGAAGTTGAAAAATTTATTACTGTACCGCTTGAAGTAGCATTAAATTCTGTGCAGAAAAAAGCTAATTTAAGAACAACATCAGCCTTTGGATTAAGTTATATAAGGATCATATTTGATGATGAGGTTGATGATGCATTTGCCCGTCAGCAGGTAATGAGCCGTTTGGGTGATGCCGATCTTCCTGAAGGTGTTCATCCTGATGTACAGCCGCCCTATGGGCCAACGGGGGAAGTTTACAGGTACACTTTAAAAGGAGCGAATTATTCTATTCGTGATCTTACAACTATCCAGAACTGGGTGCTCGACAGGACTTTTAAAAGTATTCCCGGCGTTGCTGATGTAAATAGTTTTGGGGGAGAAGAAAAAATATTCGAGATAAGTATTAATCCCAATCATCTTAGTCAATATAATCTTAGCTCGCTGGATGTTTATAATGCTATATCAAAAAGCAATCTGAATGTTGGAGGTGATGTAATAGAAAAAAATGGCCAGGCATATGTTGTAAGAGGTATTGGTTTATTGAATGATGTGAGTGACATTGAAAATATAATTATTACAAATATAAACGGCGTACCAATTCTTGTGAAAAATGTTGGCAATGTAAAAGAATCTGCAAAACCCCGGCTGGGGCAAGTATCACGGGATTTTAATAAAGACGTTATTGAAGGAATTGTGGTAATGCGAAAAGGCGAAAATCCTAAAGAAGTGCTCGATCGCATTCATGCCAAAGTAAAAGATCTGAATGATAATATATTACCAAGGGGTGTAAAGATCGATACATTTTATGACAGAACAAACCTGATGGATTTTGCAACAGAAACCGTGATACATAATTTATTGGAAGGTATTATCCTGGTAACAGTTATTGTATTTCTTTTTATGGCCGACTGGCGTACAACGGTTACAGTTAGCATCATCATTCCATTGTCATTATTGTTTGCATTTATTTGTATGAGAATAAAAGGAATGTCAGCAAATCTTCTCAGCATGGGTGCTGTTGATTTCGGAATAATTATAGACGGAGCAGTAGTTATGGTGGAAGGATTATTTGTTGCACTCGATCAAAAAGCACGTGAGGTGGGTATGGAAAAGTTTAATAAGCTTGCCAAACTTGGATTGTTTAAACAAAAAGGAACAGAAATG
>JAYVEA010000174.1:0-4031 GCA_043749085.1 Chitinophagales bacterium | reverse complement strand
TATTAGTTATGGTTTAAAATAATTTTCAAAATATATCTTTACACAATAAAAATTAAAAATGAAATTCGGTGTTGTTGTTTTTCCCGGCTCAAATTGCGACAGGGATGTAATAAGTGCTTTGCGTGATGAATTAAAACAGGAAGTTATTGAGCTATGGCATAAGGAAAGTGATCTGTCAAAATTTTCAAAAGGGGATTGTATAGTATTGCCCGGAGGCTTTAGTTATGGTGATTATTTACGTTGCGGAGCAATAGCCAGGTTTAGCCCAATGATGCAAAGCGTAATTGAATTTGCAAATGATGGAGGTAAAGTCCTTGGCATTTGTAATGGCTTCCAGATATTATGCGAAAGTGGTTTACTTCCCGGCGTTCTGTTGCGAAATGCCAACATGCAGTTTGTTTGTAGAAATGTTTTTATTAAAAGTGAAAATGGAGAAGTGATAAAAATTCCTATAGCACATGGAGAAGGAAGATATTATGCGGATGCGCATACCCTGGAAAAATTGTTTTCTCAAAACCAAATTATATATCGCTATTGTGATGAGAAGGGAGATATTCTTAAGCAAAACCCAAATGGATCTATAGAAGGCATTGCAGGCATATGTAATAAAGAAAGGAATGTTTTTGGAATGATGCCACATCCTGAAAGAGCCTGCAGCACACTATTAGGCAATGTAGAGGGCAAAAAAATTTTTAAGGAGCTTTTCTCTATAAACTAAAGTTAAATACCCGATTACAGCCTTTATCTATTTTGATATTTGTAAATTTGTGTAAAGAACAATTAATGAAGAAGATATTTTTTACTTTACTTGCGCTGCTTTTCATAGGTGCTTCAAATGCACAAATTTTAAATCCTGTACAGTTTAATTATTCACTTGTAAAGAAGGGTGCAGACCTGTATGAGGTTCATGTAAAGGCGGTGATAGAACCCAAATGGCATATCTATTCTGTAACTAATCCGGATGGAGGTGCGCAGGCAACCGAAATAAAATTTAATGATGGTAAGGTTGTAGGCTCTGTAAAAGAGAAGGGAAAACTGAAAGCCACATTTGAAAAAGAATTTGGAGTTAATCAAAAATATTTTGAAGGCATAGTTGATTTTGTTCAGCTGGTTAAATTAAAGTCAGGAAATAAGAAGATTACAGGAACAGTTAATTATATGGTTTGTAATGACAGGCAATGCTTGCCGCCAAAAGAAGTAGAATTTAAAATAAAAATGTAAAAGATGTCAGATACTTTTAAAATGTCAGACACCTTGTGTAAAACAGGATAGCATATTGTTATCCTATTTTTTTATCTTGCTGTTATAATGAAGAAATTTAAAATTTTCCTGACTGCTTTATTTTGTATTTCTGCTTTCATTGCATTTTCACAAACAGATTCAACAAGTCATATTAAGATTGCCCCAAGATCATTGATGGGGACATTTTTAGATGGTTTACGTTGGGGATTTATTTCTGTGCTGCAACCTTGTTTGTATGCGATGTTCCCGGTTACTGTTTCATTTTTTTTAAAGAGAAGCAATACAAGGGCTCACGGAATAAAAAATGCTACATTATATTCCGTTTCTATTGTAGCTATTTTTACAATACTTGGTTTTTTGCTTACGCTTGCATTTGGACAGAATACTTTGTATCAGATTTCCAGCAGCGCCATTTTTAATATTTTTGTTTTCTTATTATTTCTTTTGTTTGGTATTTCATTTCTTGGTGCATTTGAAATTACATTGCCAGCATCATGGACGAACAAAGTAGATTCAAAGGCCGGGCTTAACAGTTTCTCAGGAATATTTTTTATGGCGCTTACTTTAGTGCTTGTCTCATTTTCATGTACTGCACCTTTCATTGGAAACCTATTGATTGATGTGAGTCAGCAAAAAGAAAGGCTTGGTCCAATCATTGGTTTTCTCGGTTTCTCTATTGCTATTGCATTGCCTTTTGCATTTTTTGCATTCTTCCCGGGTTTATTAAATAAGATCGCAAAGTCAGGAGGATGGCTAAATACGTTGAAAGTCTCGTTTGGTTTTATCGAGCTGGCAATGGCTTTAAAGTTTCTCTCAAATGCTGATCTGGCTTATCATTGGGGACTTCTTAACCGTGACGTTTACCTTTCTTTATGGATAATTCTTTTTGGATTGCTTGGGATTTATCTTTTAGGTAAACTGAAATTTAAACATGATGATCACCTGCCATTGAATGATTATGGGCTTCCCTATTTATCAGTTACAAGAATATTTTTTGCAATAGGGGCTTTGGCGTTTACAGTTTACATGATTCCTGGCTTGTGGGGCGCTCCCTTAAATGGAATAAGCGGCTGGCTACCTGAAAATAAAACACAGGAATTTAATTTAGAAAAATTGATAAGAAGTAATAAGAGTTCAGGAAATGATTCAATTCAAAATAATAATACCAGGGAGTTAATTATTAAACCCAAAAAATACATTGATATTTTATCATCGGAGATACCCGGGGTGGAAACTTTTTTTGACTTTGACGAAGCAGTTGCTGCTGCCAAACAAACGCATCGCCCGATAATGATAGATTTTACAGGACATAGCTGTGCTAATTGCCGTAAGATGGAAGCTGAAGTTTTATCAAAACCGGAAGTAAGTAATTCGCTTCATAAAGATTTTATTGTTGCCTCATTGTATGTAGATGAAAAAAGAGAACTGCCTGAAAATGAAAAATACACTTCCAAATTTGACGGCTCTAAAATAAAAAATGTAGGCGCTAAAAACCTCGACTTTGAAGCGACGATCGCTAACTCCAATGCACAGCCTTTATATATTTTTACTGATGAAGGGGGAAAGATCATTAAAAATGCAGGAGGCTACGAACCTGATGTGGAGCGGTTTGTAAAGATTTTAAATGAAGTGAAGGCAGAGAATAAAAAAAGATTTTTGTAAAAAGCCTTGCAGCTGTTATAGAAAATTTGAGAAAAAAATGAGTAAATTGAAAAGCTGGTCCAAAAAGTTCTTTCAGGCATTTCTGATAGAAATATTGAATTTGATGAGCTATGCAGATTGCTTGCAAACTTAGGCTTTGAAGAAAGGATAAGAGGGAGCCATCATATTTTTTTCAAAGCGAGCGTTACAGAAATCATTAATCTTCAACCATTAAATAACAAAGCAAAAGCATACCAGGTAAAACAAGTGAGAGAACTTTTAATCAAATACAAATTAATCAGTACAGATGAATAGCAAATATGAAATTATTATTTACTGGAGCAAAGACGATGAAGCTTATATTGCCGAAGTACCAGAACTTTCCGGCTGCATGTCAGATGGGGAAACCTATGCAGAAGCATTAGAAAGTGTACAGCAAATCATCAACGAATGGATTGAAACTGCACAACAGATGGGCAGACAAATACCTGAACCAAAAGGTAAGCTGATGTATGCTTAATTTATGGCTAACAAAGTGAAGGTGTGCTCTCAATAAAAAATCCTTCCATAAACCGGAAGGATTTTAAATAACTATTGGGGGTTACAAAATTATTTATAAAGCTATCTGCTTTTCAACCATCATCTTTCTTAAGTTAATAAGACCATAACGCATACGGCCTAAAGCTGTGTTGATGCTGCAATTGGTAAGTGTTGCAATTTCTTTAAAACTAAGATCAGCATAGTGTCTCATAATGATAACCTCTCTTTGATCTTCAGGAAGTAGCTCTAACATTTTTCTTACCCTGTCATGGCTTTGTCCCTGCATCATACGGTGGTCAGCGCCGGGCTCAGAAAAATTAATTACCTCAAAAATGTCACGGTCATCGCTTGTTTTAATTGTTGGTGTGCGTTTTACTTTTCTAAAATGATCAACACAAAGGTTGTGTGCGATCCTCATTGCCCAGGGTAAAAATTTTCCTTCATCTGTGTACCGTCCTGTTTTTAAAGTGTCAATGATTCTGATAAAAGCATCCTGGAATATATCTTCAGCAAGATATTTGTCTTTTACCAGTAAATAAATCGAGGTGTAAATTTTGTCCTTGTAGCGTACTACAAGGGTTGAAAGGGATTCAGCGTCGCCATCCATG
>JAYVEA010000173.1:0-12725 GCA_043749085.1 Chitinophagales bacterium | reverse complement strand
TCTCTCCTCAATAAATTTTCAAAGGCATCTTTCGGTGAAGGATTTCCATAGCGCATTGCGATCTCAACAGGTTCTTCAATTTCATTTTGCAAAGCTTGCTGTAAATGTTTTGTAAGAACAACTAACGGCGAACCCTCTTTTGTCCAAATGGTTTTATATGCCTCTGCAGATTTGGACGAACGTGTGGGAGTAATAATCCCTTTCACTAATAATAATCTAAATAAGTATGGATAATCAATTACTCTTTCGTCCATTAAAAATTCATCAAGGTATCTTTTTACATCTTTTACTTCTGTTGAATCTGGTGATCCAAGATTCATTAAAATAATTCCTCTCTTAATATTTGCCATCGGATAAAATATTTGCAAATGTAACCGCTAATCAATAAAACATCAATTACTGATCTATGTCATAAATAATCTGCCTTTACTAATCTACATCATATGCAGTTAATGTTCTTATGACATAGTTATGACTTTTTACCACTTACATAAAAATATTTTTGCATAGAGAAATAATTTATGCTTAACAACCATCACGATTTTCTATCAGAGTTTTGTATTGCTGGTATCAACTACCGCAAAAGTGATGTAATTGTCAGGGGTAAATTCTCTTTAACTACTGAACAATGTGAGCAGCTATTAAATGAGGCGGTAAAAAAACATATCCCCGGAGCCTTTGTACTTTCTACCTGTAACCGTACTGAAATCTATGGCATAAGTACATCCCCGCAGGAACTGATAGAATTGTTGTGCCTGCATACACAGGGAAGAATAAAAGATTTTATAGAGCATGGATATACTCACCGCGGACTTGATGCAGTAGAGCATCTTTTTAAAATGGCTGCAGGAATTGATTCGCAGATTATTGGAGACCACGAAATATTATCACAGTTAAAGCTTGCTGCAAAGTTTGCGAAGAACCATAATTGCATTAATAATTTTTTAGAACGGGTAATAAACTTTGCAATAATTTCTTCAAAAAAAATTAAAACTGAAACCAAACTAAGCTCAGGAACGGTATCTGTGTCCTATGCAGCAATTGAAATAATAAAAGAAAAAATACCTGATCTAAACAATAAAAAAATTCTTCTTTTAGGAACAGGAAAGTTTGGTTATAATATTGGAGTAAATCTTAAAACCTATTTACCCGGTTGCTCTTTGATCTTTTGTAATCGTACAGATGAAAAAGCATCAGAGCTTGCTGAAAAATGCAATGCAGATTTTATTTCTTTCGAAAATTTATCTGCGGCTGCTAACGATGCAGATATAGTAATCGTAAGCACTTCCGCTGAATCATATACTGTAATGCCTTCTTTATTTACAAAAGAAAAGGAAAGATTAATACTTGATCTGTCTATCCCTCAAAATGTTGATCCTGCTGTAAAAAACTTAACTGGAATTGAATTAATGAACGTTGATGAAATATCTGTAATTCTCGATAAAACAATTGATAATCGTAAAGCAGAATTACCGAAGGCACTCCAAATAATTGATGAAACAATAAATGAACTTAAGGAATGGTATGCAATGCAGGCAAACAACCCCGCATTACGCAAAATAAAATCACAACTCAATGATCTTGCCGGAGTAACATCGGTAAGCAGCAAAGAAAAAATTCACAAAACAGTTTCCACGCTTGCCAAACAACTGCGAAAAGAAAATAACAAAGGCTGCCAATACATAAATGCCCTGAATAATTACCTCCGCCCTGATTATGAAGCAACGGCTTAAGATAGGTACACGTGAGAGCGAGCTGGCTGTATGGCAGGCTACGCAGGTTCAAACGCTGTTAAAAGAAAATGGTTTTTCTTCAGAATTAATTTACATAAAAAGCGAAGGTGATGTGGATACCGTAACCCCATTGTATGAATTGGGTGTTCAGGGAATTTTTACAAAGACCCTGGATGCGGCTCTTCTTAACAACAAAATCGATATTGCTGTGCATTCAATGAAGGATGTGCCTACACAATTAGCAAAAGGAATTAAACAGGCAGCTGTTTTAAAAAGAGCTTCTTATAAAGATATTTTGGTTTATAAAGAAGGGAAAGATTTTTTAGGAGATAAAAATTCACTGGCAACAATTGCAACCAGTTCAATAAGAAGAAAAGCACAATGGCTGAATAAATATCCAAATCATTCAATCGAAAACCTTAGGGGCAATATAAATACCCGACTGAAAAAAGTTTATGAAAATAACTGGAACGGAGCCATCTTTGCCGCAGCAGGATTAGAACGTATCAACCTTCGTCCTGAAAATTCTATTGATCTTGATTGGATGTTGCCTGCCCCTGCACAGGGTGCGATCATGATCGTTTGCAGGGAATATGATTCTGTTTCTTTGGAAGTATGTCAAAATTTTAACGATGCTGATACGTCTTTATGTACTAAAATAGAAAGAGATTTTCTGCGAACGTTATTAGGCGGATGTTCAACACCGATAAGTGCCTTGGCAGAAGTAAGAAATAATACCATAATTTTTAAAGGAACCATTTGCAGCCCGGATGGTAAACAAAAGTTTGAAATTGAAAAAGAGATTTTAATAAACGATGCTGATAAATCAGGAAACCTTGCAGCTAAGGAAATGTTAGAGAATATTCAGGCGCAAAATATTATTCACTCAATTCGAAATGAAAAAAGCTAAGCTAAAAATATTAAGCACAAAAATATTACGACAGGAGACGATTGACAAAGCTTCTCTAAATGATATAGAGATCGATGAGCTTCCCTTTATTACTACTGAGCCTATAAAAGACGAGGAATTAAAAACTGCATTAAGGGGCTTTCTGCAACAAAATATAACCGCTGTTTTTACAAGCAAAAATGCAGTACTTGCATTTGACCAGATCGTAAATGCAGAAGTTCCCTGGAAGATCTTTTGCATTGGACTGTCAACTAAAAAATTTGTTACAAAAGTATTTGGAGAAGAAAAAATTTCAGGTACTGCAGATAATGCAGCAGCGTTAGCTGATATTATTTTAAAAGATGCAGAAATTAAGAAAGTGATTTTCTTTTGCGGCAAACAACGAAGAGAGGAATTACCTGAAAAATTAAAGTCTGCCGAAATTGAAATTGAAGAGATAGTGGTTTATGAAACTTTTGAGACACCTCAAAAAACTTCAAAGAAGAATTATGATGGCATTTTATTTTTTAGCCCGAGTGCCGTAAAAAGTTTTTTCTCTTTGAATAAAATAAATGACCAGACTCAAATTTTTGCAATAGGTAAAACAACCGCAGAAGCAATTCAACAACACACAAATAGAGAATTGATAATAGCTGGAATGCCCGGGGAAGAAAGTATGATAGACCAGGTTATATCATATTTCAGCACAACCAAAATAGCGTAGCATGCAATTGAAGAATGATCTGTTATTAAGAGCATTAAGAAAAGAAAAGGTTGAGAGGCCACCCGTATGGATGATGCGCCAGGCCGGAAGATACCTGCCCGATTATATGAAGCTGAAATCCAGGTATGATTTTTTTACCCGTGTGCAAACACCTGAACTGGCCTGCGAAATTACATTGCAGCCGATTGATCAAATTGGGGTGGATGCAGCAATTATCTTTTCAGATATTTTGGTTATTCCACAGGCAATGGGTACAACAGTTTTAATGGAAGAAGGTAAGGGGCCTTCTTTACCAAATATAATCAATACACAAAAAGATATTGATGCCCTGATAACAGACAATATTGAGGACAGTTTGGGCTATGTAATGAAGGCGTTAACACTTATAAAACAGGAATTAAATGGTAGAGTTCCTTTAATTGGTTTTGCAGGAGCGCCATTTACCATTCTTTGTTATATGGTAGAAGGTAAAGGCAGTAAAACATGGGAGAAAGCAAAGCAATTTTGTTTTACGGAACCACATTTAGCTCATCAATTATTACAAAAGATAACAGACATCACTATTAAATATTTAAAAGCGCAAACCAAAGCAGGCGCTGATGTAGTACAGGTTTTTGATAGTTGGAGTGGTTGTTTAAGTCCGCAGGATTTTAAAATCTTTGCACAACCCTATTTAGTTCAAATTGCTGATGCATTAAAGGATGATGCACCTGTAATTTTATTTCCTAAAGGAAGCTGGTATGCGTTGGAAGATTTAAGTAACAGCAGTGCATCTGGTTTGGGGATTGATTGGTGTATTTCGCCGCAAAAAGCAAGGGAGTTAACCAATAACATTATAACACTTCAGGGAAACTTTGATCCTGCAAAATTATTATTACCCATTCCTGAAATTAAAAAAGCAGTGCATGAAATGATCAATGCTTTTGGAGTGCAAAATTACATTGCAAACCTTGGTCATGGAATAACTCCTAACATTCCGGTAGATAATGCAAAGGCTTTTGTAGAAGCGGTAAAAGAATATAGCCCCCTGTCCCCCGAAGGGGGAACTTAAGTTCAATCTTTTTTTGGAATCCAAAGTATAAAATATGCAGAAAGCAGATATAAAAGAATCGAAAGAAAAATGGATAGAATTTATTGAAGCATTGCAAAATAATATTTGTACCGCATTGGAAAAGGCAGATAGCAAAGCAAAGTTCATTGAAGATATTTGGACAAGGGAAGAAGGTGGCGGTGGAAAGACAAGGGTGATTCAAAATGGAAATGTTTTTGAAAAAGGGGGAGTAAATACTTCCCGTGTGTTTGGAAAAGTTACTGATCTCATGAGAAGCCATTTAAATATCACTGGTGATAACTGGTTTGCCGCAGGTTTAAGTTTAGTGCTTCATCCGGTTAACCCTTTTGTACCAACAGTACATTGCAATTACAGATTGTTTGAATTATATAATGAAGACGGTGAAGTAACTGACAAATGGTTTGGCGGTGGAACAGATTTAACGCCTTATTATTTGTTTGAAGAAGATGCAAAACATTTTCACCAGACATATAAAGATGTTTGTAATGGATTTGATGAAACTTTTTATTCACGATTTAAAAAGGAATGTGATAATTATTTTGTGAATACACATCGCAATAATGAAAGACGTGGTATTGGAGGAATTTTTTACGATCATCAAAGACCTAATGAAAAGTATAATGTTGATTTTTGGATGCGCCTTGGAAAAGCCTGCGGTGATGCATTTATTCAATCCTATATTCCAATTGTTGAAAAAAGAAAAGCAACTACTTATAATGATAAACAAAAGTATTGGCAGGAAATAAGGAGGGGACGCTATACCGAATTCAATCTCATTCACGACAGGGGAACTTTGTTCGGATTAAAAACAAACGGAAGAACAGAAAGTATTTTAATGAGCTTGCCGCCAACAGTAAGATTCGAATATAATTATCAGCCTGAACCGGGAAGTGAAGAAGATAAATTACTGCAGGTTTGTTTACATCCGAAAGATTGGATAAATGCAAAATGAAAAATGCAAAAGTTTTTCATTTCAATTTTACATTTTCAATTAAACCAATATGTACTTACAAAGAAGAAACAGAATTTTAAGAAGCAGTCCGGCAATAAGAAGTTTAGTTGCTGAAACAATTTTAACTCCAAGCGATTTTATTGCCCCGCTTTTTATTGTTGAGGGAAAGAATCAACAGTCGGAAATTGCATCAATGCCTAATTACTTTCGTCGCTCAATTGACCTCACAGTTAAAGAAGTAAAAGAATTATGGAGTATGGGCATAAAATGCATTTTGCTTTTTGTAAAATCAAAAGATGAATTAAAGGATAATAAAGGTACCGAAGCATTAAACCCAAATGGTCTGATGCAACGAAGTATAAAAGCAATAAAAGATGCTTGTCCTGAAATGCTTATTATGACTGATGTTGCGCTGGACCCTTTCTCCTCTTATGGTCATGATGGAATTGTAGAGAATGGAGAAATTGTAAATGATGCAACTGTAGAAGTGCTGGCAAAAATGAGTGTTAGTCATGCACAGGCGGGAGCTGATTTTGTTGCGCCAAGCGATATGATGGATGGCAGGATTGGTACTATAAGAAAAGCTTTAGAAGAAAATAATTTTACCAAAACCGGCATCATGGCATACAGCGCAAAATATGCTTCCTGCTTTTACGGCCCGTTCAGAGATGCATTGGATTCTGCTCCCGGCTTCGGCGATAAAAAAACGTACCAGATGGATTACAGCAATCGTATTGAAGCAGTAAAAGAAGCAATTATGGATGTGGAAGAAGGTGCAGATATCGTAATGGTGAAACCTGCACTAAGTTATATGGATGTAATTCGTGAAGTGAAGGATGCAGTTGATGTTCCGGTAAGTTGTTACAACATAAGTGGAGAATATGCAATGATAAAAGCGGCTTCAAAAATGGGATGGATAGATGAGAACAAGGCAATTCTTGAAACACTAACTTCCATGAAAAGGGCTGGCGCTGACCTGATCGCAACTTATTTTGCAAGAGATGCTGTTAAATTGATTAATTAATCTTGCCACAAAGACACCAAGTCACGAAGTTGCACAAAGCCTTTGTGTTTCTTTGAGCCTTCTGCCTTTGTGGCTAAATATTCGCAGATGAATAATACTAAAAGCAACGAATTTTTTGAAAGAGCAAAACAATCAATTCCCGGAGGAGTGAACTCTCCTGTACGAGCATTTAAAAGTGTTGGCGGCACACCGATTTTTATCAAATATGCAAAAGGCGCTTACTTGTTTGATGAGGATGGAAATAAATACATTGACTATATCAACTCATGGGGGCCAATGATTCTTGGTCATGCGTATGAGCCGGTGGTAAAAGCCATACAGAAAAAAGTGTTGGACTCCACTTCATTTGGCGCACCCACTTTATTGGAGATAGAAATGGCAGAGCTGATAAAAAGTATGGTATCAAATGTTGACTTAATAAGAATGGTTAGCAGCGGAACCGAAGCCTGTATGAGTGCAATAAGATTGGCAAGAGGATATACAGGAAAAAATAAAATTATCAAATTCGATGGATGTTATCATGGACATGCTGATTCTTTTTTAGTAAAAGCAGGAAGCGGTGTAGCAACATTAAATATTCAAACGGTTCCCGGAGTTACAGCAGGTGTATCCGTTGATACTTTAACTGCTCCTTACAATGATCTGGATGCTGTAAAAAAATTAGCCGAAGAAAATAAAAACGAAATAGCTGCAATTATTATTGAACCTGTTGCTGGAAACATGGGATGCATTCTCCCGAAAAAAAAATATTTAGAAGGTCTTAGAAAAATATGTGATGAAGAAAATATAGTTTTCATTTTTGATGAAGTGATGACAGGCTTCCGGTTAGCACAAGGCGGTGCACAGGAAAAATTAAGTATTGATGCAGACCTTGTAACTTATGGAAAAGTGATCGGCGGTGGTTTACCGGTTGGTGCATTCGGAGGTAAACAAAAAATTATGGAGCATATTTCTCCTCTGGGAAATGTATACCAGGCGGGCACATTAAGTGGCAACCCTATAGCAATGATCGCCGGCTATACAATGCTAAAAGAATTAAAAAATAACCCCGGGATCTATAAAGAGCTGGATCAAAAATGCAGCTATCTTGAAAAAGGTCTGCATGAAGTTTTTGATACAAAAGGAATTAAACATCGTATTAATCGTTTGGGCAGCATGATAAGCCTTCACTTCTCCGAACATGAGATAACTGATTTTGACTCTGCATCAAAAGCTGATATTCCGTTGTTTAATAAATTCTTTCATCACATGCTGGAGAATGGAATTTACTTGCCGCCATCTGCGTACGAGAGTTGGTTTCTCAGCAACGCATTATCTTATGAAGATTTGGATAAAACTATAAAAGCCGCTGACATTTTTTCTAATTAGAAAGAAATTAAAAAGCCTTCCAAAAAATTTGAAAGGCTTTCCTTTTATGTGCTTGTGAATGAATTTCGAAAAAAATGAACGGAGATAGGAGTATCTCCGTTCTTGCCCTAATAAAACCCTAAACCAGCAAAAAAAATTTCAAACATTTATTATCCAATCACACTATCCAAACAATAAGTGTTTTTTAATTATTCTGTGTTTTTCATCAGCAACGGCCACAGTATGCATTTTTGAATACTGAGAAGTTGTTAGCGAAATAGTAAATGCCCAACACTATGCCAAAACATAAATAGTGTGGAAAACTTTAGAAACAAGACAACTTTTGCTTCTAAAGTGTATCGATCAGGGATAAACAATGCCTGATCTTATAAGAAAAGTGGGGCATTTATTCCTTAACTTCGCATCCTTTTTTCCACAAAGATTTAGGTTTAGTATGAGCATTCGCTATAAAGAATATCAACAATTGAATTTGCCCGGAATTGCAGAAGAAATTCTTGAGCAATGGGATACTAATAAAGTATTTGAAAAAAGTGTTGACCTAAGAGAAGGCAGTGCCCCATTTGTTTTTTATGAAGGTCCGCCAAGTGCTAATGGCATGCCCGGCATTCATCATGTTATTTCAAGAACATTAAAAGACTTAGTATGCAGGTATAAAACCATGCAGGGTTTCCAGGTAAAACGTAAGGGGGGCTGGGATACCCATGGCTTGCCTGTTGAGCTTGGAGTTGAAAAGCTGTTAGGCATTACCAAAGAAGATATCGGCAAGAAGATATCTGTTGAAGAATACAATGCTACCTGCCGCAGGGAAGTTTTAAAATTTAAAGACCAATGGGATGATCTGACAAGGAAAATGGGCTATTGGGTAGACCTGGAACATCCCTATATTACTTTCGAAAATAATTACATTGAAACTTTATGGTGGTGCCTGAAGGAATTGTACAATAAAAATTTGTTGTACGAAGATGTAAGCATTCAGCCATATTCACCGGCAGCCGGTACCGGATTAAGTTCGCATGAGCTAAACCAACCGGGTACTTATAAAGATGTAAAAGATACCAGTGTTGTTGCAATGTTTAAGGCCGTCAATGAGTCAATAGTCAATAGTCAATGGTACAAGAAAATTGATCCTAATGACTTAATGACAAATGACATTTATTTTTTAGCCTGGACCACAACCCCATGGACACTTCCTTCAAATCTTGGATTAACCGTTGGTCCAAACATTGATTATGTTCTTATAAAAACTTTTAATTCTTATACACATATACCTGCAACAGTTATTCTTGCCAGGGCATTGTTGAATAAATATTTTAAACCCGAAGGAGAGAATGGAGATCTTAATTCTTACAAAGAAGGAGATAAAATTCTTCCCTGGAAAATAGCAGCAGAATTTAAAGGCAATCAATTAGAAGGAATAAAATACGAACAACTTTTACCCTCTGAAGCAAACACACTAGAAAAAATACAGGAAATAACTCCGGGTGCACAACCCTTCAAAGTTGTATTGGGAGATTTTGTAACAACAGAAGATGGAACCGGTATTGTTCATACTTCTCCTGCTTTTGGCGCTGATGACTTTAAAGTGGGCAAAAAAAATAATCTCGGCATATTAACTCTTGTAGATAAAGAAGGCAAGTTTGTAGAAGGTGTTGGCGAATTCAGCGGAAGATTTGTAAAAGATTACAGAAATGAAAAAGATTACACAGACGTAAATGTTGATATAGCTGTAAAACTTAAAAAAGAGAACAGGGCGTTTAAAGTAGAAAAATACGAGCATAATTATCCGCATTGCTGGCGCACTGATAAGCCAATAATTTACTACCCTCTTGATGCATGGTTTATAAGAACTACCGCTGTAAAAGACAGGATGGTTGAATTGAATAAAACCATCAACTGGAAACCCGCTTCTACCGGAACAGGCCGTTTTGGAAACTGGCTGGAAAATATGGTTGACTGGAACCTAAGTCGCAGCCGTTATTGGGGAACGCCATTACCTATTTGGAGAAATGAAGAGGGAGAAGAAAAATGCATTGGCTCAATTGATGAATTAAATACTGAGATAAAAAAAGCAAGTGAAATTTTAGGCGGTGATGTAAACAAACATTATTTACACGAAGGCATTCTTGATCTTCATAAACCTTTTGTAGATGAGATTATTTTGGTAAGTGAATCGGGTAAGCCAATGAAACGGATACCTGACCTTGTGGATGTATGGTTTGACAGCGGGGCAATGCCTTATGCCCAATGGGGATTACCTGATACAAGTTCTAATGAGTTTGGACCTTTAAGTACAGTAAATTTTTGGAAATATCACAAACTTTCGAAAGTCTCCTCTATCGGGGGAGATTTAGAGGGGGCTAATTTTCCTGCAGATTTTATAGCGGAAGGAGTTGACCAAACCCGTGGCTGGTTTTATACATTGCATGCTCTGGGTGTTTTACTGTTTGACAGTGTTGCCTATAAAACTGTTGTAAGTAATGGTTTGGTACTTGATAAGAATGGCAATAAAATGAGCAAGCGGCTTGGTAATACTATTGACCCATTTGAAACAATAAGCATTTTCGGGCCTGATGCCACCCGCTGGTATCTTATCACCAATGCATCGCCGTGGGACAGTTTGAAATTCGATATTGAGGGAATTAAAGAAGTGCAACGCAAATTTTTTGGAACCCTTTACAATACCTATCAATTCTTTGCTTTATATGCCAATGTGGATGATTTTGCTTTCAAAGAAAATTATATTCCTGTAAAAGAAAGACCTGAAATTGACCGATGGATATTATCTTCTTTAAACAGCACCATACAAACTGTTCAGCAAAGTTTAGATAATTATGAGCCTACCCCGGCAGGCAGAGCAATAGAGAATTTTGTAGATGAACATTTAAGTAACTGGTATGTTCGCTTATGCCGCCGCCGTTTTTGGAAAGGTGATTATGAGCATGATAAAATTTGTGCTTATCAAACATTATATGAATGCCTGGAAACCATTAGTGGTTTAATTGCTCCTATCGCTCCTTTCTTTGCTGAATGGTTATTTAGCAATCTTAATAGCATAACGAAAAGAAGCAAACATTCTTCTGTTCATCATACTGATTTTCCAAAGTTCAGCTCTTCAGTTATAAATATTCCTTTGGAAAAAAGAATGCAGTTGGCGCAGGATGTTTCTTCTTTAATATTATCCTTAAGAAAAAAAGTAAATATAAAAGTAAGACAGCCATTACAAAAAATACTGATACCCGCAATTGAATCTGACCTTCCGGAACAAATAAAATCGGTTGAAGAAATTATTAAAAGTGAAACCAATATTAAAGAGATAGAAATTCTTTCTGCTGACAATGATTTTATAAGGAAGAAAGCAAAAGCTAATTTTAAAACCCTGGGTAAAAAACTGGGATCTAAAATGAAATGGGCATCCGAACAAATTCAACAATTAAATAATATTCAAATAGATAAGATACAGGAAGGAAAATATCTTTTAAATCCTGATTATGAGGTAAAGAGGGAAGAACCAATATATATTACAAGTGAAGACCTTGAAGTAAGTACCGATGAAATTCCTGGATACGAAGTTACATCAAAGGGCTCTTTAACCGTTGCGTTGGATATAACCATTACTGACCGTTTAAGAATGGAAGGAGAGGCACGGGAGTTTGTAAATCGTATCCAGAATATCAGGAAAGATCAAAAACTTGATTTGACTGACAAAATATTGGTTAAAGTAGCCGAAAATGAAGCTCTTAAGCATTCAATTACACAATTTAATGCATATATTTGCGCCGAAATTTTGGCAGACAAACTTGAATTTCTGTCTGAAATTAAGGATGGTATCACTATAGAAGTGAATGATTATCAATTAAAAGTGAACGTAATTAAAAAAGGAGATTTGTATGGCAACTAACAAAAAAACGGCAAAACCCGTTTCAAAAAAAGGAGTTTCAAAAGCATCAGCTAAAAAAACTCCGGTTAAAAAAGCTGCTAAGCCACAACCAAAACTAAAAAAAACAGTAAAAGCGACTAAACCGGTTGCCAAAAAAGGGACTGTTAAAAACGCTAAGCTATCTCCAAAAAAATCAGCTACACCTATTAAAAAAATTGCACCGGGAAAAAAAACTGCTAAGCCGGTTGCTAAAAAAGCAGCACCTAAAAAAGTGACTAAACCTGTAAAAAAATCTACCCCCGTTAAAGCGCCTGCTAAATCAGCATCTAAAAAACCTGAAGCCAAAAAAACAACTCCAATCAATAAAGTTTCCGCTTCTGTAAAGGCAACCGGTAAAGCTGAGTCTAAGATAGCTGAAAGCAAAAAATCTGAATTAAAACCTTTGCCAAAAGCAAAGGATATAAAAGTTCCGGCACCAAAGCCGGTAGTGTTACCAAAAATTACTGCTACAAAGGCACGCAAATACGAACCGGAATTTATGAGATCAGTTTTAGACCAGGCCCCGCAGGAACACAATGGACCAACTATGCGGTATAGTGATACTGAGTTAAACGAATTCAGGGAACTTATTCAACGTAAGCTTGAAACAGCTAAAAAAGAATTGGGTTACCTGCAGGGATTGATTACCCGTAAAGATGAAATGGGTGGAGACGATACTGATAACCGTTATATGACCATGGAAGACGGAAGCCTTAGTATGGAAAGAGAACAGCTTAGCCAGATGGCAAGCCGCCAGATAACTTTTATTGATCATCTTGAAAAGGCAATGATGCGAATTGAAAATAAAACTTATGGCATTTGCAGGGTGACAGGAAAATTAATTGATAAGGCCCGTTTACGTGCTGTTCCTCATGCTACGCTTTCTATCGAAGCAAAAATGGGTATTGCAAAATAGATTATAGTTTATTGGTTTAATACATTGCATTTTCATTTCGCGATGATTACTTTTGTTTGTAATCTATTTCTTTTTCCAATATTTTATTTGTAAAGGCAAGTTACCACATGCTAATTGTAAGCATGTCCCGG
>JAYVEA010000172.1:0-4079 GCA_043749085.1 Chitinophagales bacterium | reverse complement strand
TATCTATATGGTATAAAATTATTTTTTACTTTAAACTCTTTAAAACATGGGAAACTTATTATATGTGATCGCGGTAATTCTGATCATTATTTGGGCTATTAGCTTCTTCGGCGGATTCGTTACAACCGGCATCATTCATATCCTTTTAGTGATAGCAATTATTGCCATCTTATTAAAGGTTATAAGAGGAGCTGCGTAAAGATGCGGATTAATAATTTCTTCATTTCTAAAAATAAAATTATGGAAAGCTGGAAATTAAAATTAAAAGGTGATTGGAACGAAACAAAAGGAAAGATTAAGCAAGCCTATGTGATTTAAGTGATAATGATTTGAAGCGTGAAGAAGGTAAGGATGATGAATTTGTTGGCCGGTTACAACAAAAGTTAGGTAAAACAAAAGATGAAGTAATAAAATGGATAGAAGACCTGTAATGATTTAATTCTTTCCCAAGTGTAAGCCCTCATAATTTTGAGGGCTTTTTTATAACTTTACTTAGCATGCAAATTACAAACAGGTCTCCACTATACGTACAACTCGGTTTTAAGTTTCTTGTCATCTTTTTTATTGGTTACTTTATTTATATTGCCCAGGATATACTTGTTCCCTTTGCATTTGCCGTACTACTATCTGTATTACTGTTACCGCTTGTTAATTTTTTAGAAGGAAAAAATGTTCCGCGTGTATTATCTATTGCGCTATCACTGTTGCTGTCAATTATATTTATCAGTTTAATAATTTATTTCTTATCTACACAAATTGCCAATTTTGTTGATGATATACCTTCTATAAAAAAGCATCTCAATGAACACTGGATCACGCTTCAAAAATGGATAAAACTAAAATTGCACATTTCCCTGCGTGAGCAAAATCAATACTTTAATCAAACTGCTGAAAAAATAAAAGATTCAGGTTCAGAATATATCAGCGAGACATTTTTTTCTATAACGCAGGCATTAATGCTGATAATATTGTTGCCTATTTATACTTTTCTTATACTTTATTACCGTGATCTGATCCGTAAATTTTTATATGCTGTTTTCCGCAAGGAGCATGGCGATAAAGTGGCCCTGGTAATTAAGCAATCCAAAATAATGATAAACAGTTATATGACCGGCTTGTTGATTGAAATGGGTATTGTAGCCGCAAGTAATTCAATAGGTTTAGCCCTGCTGGGAATAAGATATGCATTGTTTTTTGGAGTATTGGCCGCAGTGCTAAATATTATTCCATATATAGGAATGTTTACCGCAACGCTGTTTACTGTGCTTGTTACATTAACTACGTCAAACAATACAAGTGATATAGTTTGGGTAATAGTGATAATGTATGGTATTCATATAATTGATGTAAATATATTAATGCCAAAAATCGTAGCATCCCGGTTACGTATTAATGCTTTAATATCAATTTTAGGTGTAGTTACAGGTGGCGCATTAACCGGAATTTCGGGATTATTTTTATCAGTACCTGCAGTGGCAATGACAAAGATAATTTGCGACCAGGTAGAAGGATTGCAGGCCTGGGGACTTCTTTTAGGAGATGATATTACGGGCACTAGAAAAGTAAGAATATATGAAAGAATTAGAGTATTGAGAATTAGAAAAACCGGTAAGCGGGATAAACCGCCAATCTCCGGTCACGCATAATTAAATGAGATAGTAAAAGAAGATCCTTTACCTTCTTCACTTTCTGCAGTAATATTAGCATGATGACTTAAAATAATATTCTGTGTATTAGTTAACCCTAATCCATTTCCTTTTTCTTTAGTTGTAAAATAGGGTTCAAATAATTTGCTTAACGATTCTTTATCCATTCCCTTTCCATTATCTGCAATAGTAACTACACAACGGTTGTTTTTATTTTCCGTAGTAATCGTGATAATTCCCCTGTCAGATTCAATGGCTTCTACAGCATTTATAATTATATTTAAAAAAGCAATATTTATTTTTTCAATATCAGCAAGTACAGGGCAAAGTTCAGGAGCATAATTTTTAATCACTTTAATTCCTTTCAGGTCAATACGATCCTGTGCAAATCCCAGGCTTTGATCCAGCATATCATTTATGCTAACTTTTGAAAAGCTGAGCTGTGTGGCCTTTGTTGAATTTAAAAGATCGTTTATCAATTCATTTATCCTGTTGCTGTTTCTTGTAATCATATCAAACAAAATACCCGTTTCAGCTGCGGGTGGTATTTCTGAACGCAAATGCTCTGTTGCAAGGTTAATATTGGTTAATGGATTTCTTACTTCGTGTGCTATTGTTCTGGATATTCTTCCGGTTGCTGCAAATTTTTCAATACTACGCAACTCAAGTAATTCCGTATTTAGTTTATTTAGTTCATTTACTCTTATTTCAAGCTGTTGCCTGAATTTTTCGGCCTGTTCATCCGCCGCCTGTTTTGCTTTGTTCTCTTTATTAAAAGTAGTAATTGAATAAAATGCCAACACGATTGCTATTACAATGGAAGCTATGTTTATAACCTTAATGAAATTGGATAAGATAGTTACACGATCCGATCTATTCGCTATAAGACCCATTTCTTCTGACTGTAATTTTGCGGCAATAATTTTAATACTATCCATCATAATTTTACTCTCATTGCCAACTTTAATTACTGAGTCAGCATCTAAAGGGTTATTGTTTTTAAACATATTCCACCCTAATGTCATTATAATTAATTTTCTTTTTATTAATTCGTGTAAAGTATTAAGCCGTTTTTGCTGGGCATTATTATCTATGGTGAGAGCTTTAACTTTAAAGTAAATAGAATCAATAGGCGGTATGGTTTTATAATATTCGTTTAAAATTTTTTCATCTTTAACCAACAGGTATCCACGTAGAGAAGATTCTCCTTCCTTTATTTCAGATAATAATATATCGAGCGTATTAATTACTTCAGATGTATGATGTACACGTTGTTGTTGATTTAAAACCTGTTGAGAACTATAAAAGGTTAGTATGTAAGAAATAAGCAAAAGAATAAAAGCAGTAAGATATCCCCAACGAACCCGGTCAGCAATCTTATCAATAATAGAGGTTAGCATTAAGGCTGTTTTCTTTCAAATATACTTACGTTATTTGGTTTTTTTTCCTTCATTGAGTTAATAAGTTTAAGCACATTACTGGTATAAAACTTGTCGGTTACTTTTCAAACAAAATTTTTTTTTATGGCAGACATACATGAAAAAGCAATTGAAAGATTAAATCACTTAATTGCGATAGCAAATGACGGAAAATATGGTTATGAAAATGCGGCAAAGGATGTAAAAGATATAACCTTACAACAAATGTTCAGGCAATACTCACTGGAAAGAAACAGGTATGCTGATGAAATGAAAAGTGAAGTAGCAAAGTTAGGTGGCTCACCTGATAAGGGCGGCGGCCCGTTAGGTGCTTTACATCGTACATGGATGGATGTTAAATCTACTATGACTTCCGGTGACAGAGAGGCGATTTTAAAAACATGTATTACAGGTGAAGAGGCTGCTGTAAAAGCTTACAACGAAGCTTTAAATAATGAGCATATAACGGGGCATTTAAAACAAGTTATTAACGATCAGCTAAGTGGGATACAGTTTGCGTTAAACAGTATTCGCTCTTTAGCGGCAACTGCATAGGCATAAATTTTATTATTTACTACAAACCCATAAAAATTAAATAATGGCAAAGTATTCAAAGCATGCAGGTGAAAAAGTAAAGGAAGTAATGCATGAAAAAAAAGAAGGCAAATTAAAAAGCGGCAGCGGTAAAAAAGTAACCTCACGCAAACAGGCAATTGCTATTGGCTTATCAGAAGCAAGAAAAGAAGGTGCAAAAATTCCAAAAAAATCTTCTTCCAAATCTTAAAAAAGGACGGTAAATCTCCGTCCCAAAAAAAGCTTCTAAGAAATAGGACATTTATCAGCGCACAATAAGTTCTTTAGCCAGGCAGGTTAAAGAACTTATAAGGTAATCATTTTTTTATTTTCTGGCTTTTCCTATTATCCAAATGATAATACCCACTACCAGTACAACCACTAATATCCCTACCCACATACCCGCTTTAAAAATACCTCCTACCACTTCACAACTGCTTAC
>JAYVEA010000171.1:0-31548 GCA_043749085.1 Chitinophagales bacterium | reverse complement strand
CCATCAACAGCAACATTAACCCGTGCTTCTGGGAGTGAAACTATGACGGCCAGTTCATTCACCAGTAATCCTTCGGGAACAGGTACGTTAAGCTCCGGTACACAAAATATTGCAGTGGGGGCAACTTTAACTGTTGCCGCAGCACAAGTTGCAGGCGTTTATACTTCCGGCAACTTTAATGTAACTGTAAACTATAATTAAGCATGAGCATTCAACAAACTTTAAATAATTAAAATTTAACCTTAAAAACTCCCCAGGAAAATGATCAAAAACAAATTGATTGCAACAGCAATCTTAATGACAGGATTTGCTACGGCATCTTATGCACAGGCTACTGCAACAGCAACAGCAACAGCAACAATAGTTTCCCCCATCAGTATTATCAAAAACACTGACATGAGTTTTGGTAATATAGCAGTACAAGCAGCAACAGGAGGTACTGTAGTATTGGCACCTGCGGGAACACGAACCAGTACAAGCGGCGTTACGCTTCCTGCAACTACAGGAACTGTTACGGCTGCTGCTTTTACAGTTAACGGTACAGGAACGTATACTTATTCTATTACGCTTCCGTCCACTTCAACATTAACCCGTGCTTCGGGTAGTGAAACTATGACTGCTAGTTCTTTTACAAGTAATCCTTCAGGTACAGGTGCATTAAGTTCAGGAACTCAGGACATTGCTGTAGGAGCTACTTTAACTGTAGCTGCGGCTCAGGTGAGTGGAGTTTATACTTCAGGTAACTTTAATGTAACAGTTAATTACAATTAATTATTTAAATAAGAAACGCTGCAACACAAGATGTTTATTATTTTAAAATATGCCCTAACAAAATTTTAAATTGCTCATCCATGTTATCTCTAATTCAATTCAATGCCAGGTGGAATAAAACAATATATCATAATAATTGTTTTATAATAATTCTAATAATTTTACCTTCCTTTTTTTTAAAAGTAACAGCGCAGGGTAATTTATTAGTTACTCCCAAAAGAGTGGTTTTTGAAGGATCAAAAAGATCCGAAGAACTTAATCTGGCAAATGTTGGAAGTGATTCTGCAACATATATGATCTCTTTTATACAGATAAGAATGAAGGCCGATGGTTCCGTTGAAACAATTACTGAGGCTGATACAGCACAAAATTTTGCAGATAAATATCTTAGAGTTTTTCCCAGAAGAGTTACGCTTGCACCAAATGAGGCTCAAACAGTAAAAGTGCAGCTAACAAAAACAAATGAGTTAACTCCCGGCGAATATCGTTCACATTTATATTTCAGAGCTGTTCCTAATGAAAAACCTTTAGGAGAAAAAGAACCTTTTAAAGATTCTTCCATTTCCGTAAGGTTGGTTCCTATTTTCGGAATTTCTCTTCCAGTAATTATCCGCCAGGGAGAATCAACTGCCACACTTAACTTTTCAAATGCCTCCTTACATATGGAAAGCGATTCATCACCACTACTCAAAATTACTTTTAACCGATCAGGTAATATGTCAACCTATGGTGATGTAACAGTTAATTATATTTCTTTAAATGGTAAAGTAACCAAAGTAGGTAATGTAAAAGGTTTAGCTGTATATACACCTAATACTGTTAGAAATTTTAATTTATTACTGGATAAACAAAAGGGCATTGATTATCATACAGGCAAACTTCAGGTAATATATTCAGATGATTCGCCCAAACCAATAAAACTTGCAGAAACAGAAGTTGTTCTAAAATAACACAATACTGTTCCCATTAATTTTTTATAGTATTTATTAAACTTGTAGTAAGTTTTCTACAATAAAATTCTTTATTTATCGTTTATAGAATATTCTACTTAACCCTAAGAGGTAGAATCCAATTCTCATGAACCAACCTATACACGTAATTCGCTACGTCAGCCAAAAAATTATTTGTTTTAAGGCACTCTTAATTTTAGTAATTACTTTTTTTATAGTAATTACAAATTTTACTGCTCAGGGCCAATCAATGGGTATAAGCAGTACTTCAATTACTCCGGATCCTTCCTCTATCCTTGAATTACGAACCAGCACCAAAGGATTACTAACTCCCAGAATGACCACCATACAAAGGGATGCGATCAGTTCGCCTGCAACGGGTTTAGTGATTTATAATACTACTACCAACCAATTCAATTTTTACAATGGAACGATATGGAATGCTTTAGCGTCCGGCAGCAGTGCAGTTAATAGTGTTACAGGTACTACAAACCGGATTTCAATTGGTGGAACTGCTGTAGATCCAACTATAGATATTTCCGGTAACTATGTTGGCCAATCTTCTATTACAACTTTAGGTACAATAGGAACAGGAACATGGAATGGAACTTCTATTGCCATAACCAATGGCGGCACCGGACAAACTACTAAAGCTTCTGCTTATAATGCATTAACTCCAATTACAACTCTTGGAGATCTGGTATATGGAAGTGCTGCAAATACAGCTTCCCGGTTGGCAGGGAATACAACTTCCACAAAACAATTTTTAACACAAACAGGCAATGGAACTATATCAGCAGCGCCTATTTGGGGAACTATCGGTAACACTGATGTTTCCGGATTAGGCACCCTATCAACTTTAAATTCGGTTGATTTAAGTGGTATACAGGCTACCGGAACATTGGCTGCTGCAAGGTTTGGAGCATTGACCGGTGATGTTACAAATACTGCCGGAAGTTATGCCACAACAATTGCCAATAATGCAGTAACGCTTGCTAAATTTCAACAAATATCAACCAATACATTACTTGGAAGAAGTACGGCATCCACTGGGAATGCTGAAGTAATAACGGTAGGTAGCGGACTGTCTTTAAGTGGAGGTACTCTTTCTGCAACAAATACTAATGCCGGAACAGTAACATCAGTTTCTGTAGTTTCAGCAAATGGATTAGCGGGGACAGTAGCCAATGCAACAACAATTCCTGCAATTACCTTATCAACAAGCGTATCCGGAATGCTGAAAGGAAACGGTACAGCAATAAGCTCAGCAACAGCAGGAACAGATTATAGCTTAGGTACATCTGCATTGGCTACAGGCATTTTAAAAAGTACAACAACAACAGGGGCTTTAAGTATTGCAGTTGCAGGAGACTTTCCTACCCTTAATCAAAATACAACTGGCAATGCTGCTACTGTAACTACCAATGCAAATCTAACAGGGGATGTTACAAGTGTTGGCAATGCAACAACTTTAGCAACGGTAAATAGTAACATAGGTACATTTAACAGTGTTACTGTTAATGCTAAAGGATTAATAACAGCAGCAACAAATACAACAACTCAAATTACAACTCCTTTAAATTCTACACCAAATACCGGTTATACAGATAACGCTACATACTTTGGTTATGGCACTATTGCAAATGGTTTTCCGATAAGCGGATCATTTTCAGGAGTAAGATTTGGAACAGTGGGAACGCAAAGAATACAATCAGAAGTAAACGGACAAACTTATGCAAGAGCATGGATAAATGGGTCTTCTTCATGGAGTACATGGAGCCTTTATTTAGATGCTCAGGATTATACTGCAAAAGGTCAGATTCATGTTTCATCTGCATCGAATACTAACGGAGTTCTTTCTGTTGGTACCGATGGGCAAGTTTTAACTGCTAACAGTGCTGCTACCAATGGTGTATCATGGGCAACATTAAGTGCAAGTAATCTTCCATCAACCATTGTTTATAACAACCAGGCAAATACTTATGGTGCAGGCATGAAACAAACCTTTCAATCCTCAGCAACTACATCAGGATTTAATTTTGGCGGCGTAACAGCAGATCCTTCATCATTAGTATCAGGTGATCATTGGTACAGAAGTGATTTAGGTAAATTATATTACAGAGATGGTACAATTTCCAGACCATTGGTAGCCGAGGCTCTGGCTCAAACATTAACAAATAAAGATCTAACTTCTGCAACCAATACTTTTCCCACCCTTAATCAAAATACAACAGGAACAGCAAGCAATGTTACAGGAACAGTTGCTATTGCAAATGGTGGTACAGGGCAAACAACTGCCGCCGCTGCTTATAATGCTTTATCTATTATGACAACTTTGGGAGATATTGAATATGAAAGTGCTGCTAATACAGCCTCACGTTTAGCAGGCAACACAACTTCAACAAAAAAATTTTTAACTCAAACAGGCAACGGAACAGTATCGGCAGCTCCTTCATGGCTACAGCCTGCTGTTGCTGATTTAAGTGATACTAAAACAGGAACCGGAAATATTGTACTTGCAACTTCTCCAACTTTGGTAACTCCAATTTTGGGAACACCAACATCTGGCACTCTAACCAATGCAACTGGATTGCCACTAACAACGGGAGTTACAGGCGTATTGCCAATTGCAAATGGTGGAACTAACTCTACTGCTGCACCAACAAATGGGGGGGTTGCATATGGTGATGGTACCGCAAATCAATTCAGTTCAGCTGGTACAGCAAAACAGGTTTTACAATCCGCCGGTGCTGCTGCTCCAACATGGGTGGATGGAGGTACAATGATGTTATCAGGCCTTTCAGATAATACAGCCGTGAATAATACTACACTTTATTTTCCACTTACAGGCACTACTGCCGGGGCCGCTACAGATGTACAGGCTGGTTTGAGAAGTTTGATTTCCCGTGCAGGAACAATTAAGAACCTCTATGTAAAGATATCTGTTGCCTTAGGGTCTGGAAAGACTGGTACAGTAACTATATATAAGAATGGGATTGCCACAACGCTTGTTGCTACGCTTAGCGTAGGCCCAACTCTTTTTAGTAATATATCTAATTCTTTTACCGTAGCGGCCGGTGATGAATTAGGAGTTCAGGTAACTACTACGGGTAACGTAAAATTTTCATGGGCGGTTGATTTTACTTATTAATTAAGAATTATAATCTAGGCTTTAATTATTATTTCAAATGAAATATTTTCACACCATATTCTTACTTTTCTTTTTTACTTCACAGTGTTTCTCACAGGTGCTATCTAACAATAGCGCATTTATCTCTATTAGTAGTGGAACTGTGGTAGGGGCTGATACTATCAATAACGATAATACCACAACATTTGCCAATGCAGCAACAATAAATGTTTTTACAATTAATAATGCCGGCACTACCCAGGGAAATGGCACATACAATATTGCTAAAAGTTTTACAAACACAGGAACGTTTTCCAGCGGTACAAGTGTTGTAAATTATAATGGCTCAGTTGCACAAACCATTGCTGCATTAAATTATTATGACCTTGCAGTAACCCTTAACGGTACAAGAACAGTTACAATTTCCGGAACAGTGGGTGTAGCAAATACTTTTTCACCTGCTGCATCAACTACATCTTATATAACAACCGGTAGTACAATAAATTTTAATGGTTCAGGTGGTCAAACTATTCCTGCATTTTCATTTAATAATATTACTGTTTCAGGAGGAAATACAAAAACCGCCGGAGGTAGTATAAATATTGTTGGTGATCTTACTTTAGGTGCTAATACAACATTAGCGCTAAGCTCAAATAATATAACATTAAAATCATCTGCAACAGCAACGGCAAGGCTTACCTCTGTACCTACAACTGCTGCCATCACCTATGGTACAGGAAAATTTATTGTTGAGCGTTATATCCCCGGAAGACGTAAGTACAGATTAATTACCAGCAGTGTAACAACCAGCACCAGTACAACTTTAACTGCAGGGCAGGAAGCACTTTCCATTTGGGGTAACTGGCAAAACCAGGGAAACAGCACAGCAAATATTGGAACGATAATTACAGGTGGCACAGCAGCAGACGGATTTGATCAGAATACCACAAATGCTTCTTTATATACCTATGATGATGTTAACCGTAGATACATTGGATACACTTCTGCTAATTCAAAAAATACAAAATACACTCCTTTAAAAGCAGGTGTTGCCTATTATATGTTTGTATATGGCGACCGTAGCAATACAGTTTACACAAATACTCCAAATTATACAACCATAAGTGCAGCAGGCACATTATTAACAGGTGATCAAACTTATAATAACAGTTCTGCCATGCCTCTTTCAAATGTAACCGGGCGGTACACAATGCTTGGAAATCCATTTGCTTCACCAATCAATTGGGCTGCTGTTACAAAAACAAATCTATCAAATACGTATTGGGGATGGGATCCGAATTTAAGCAGCACCGGCGGTTATGTAACAGTGAATACAACAGGTACAGTTACATTAATATCTCCTTTTACCGGCACCACAGGATTAGATCAATACATACAACCGGGCCAGGGATTTTTTGTACAGACAATAGCTTCATCACCAGTATTGATTATTCATGAAAATGATAAAGTTTCAAACTTTAATGCAAATGCTTTTAGAGTTACCACCAATAATGTTCCATTGATAGCTGTTAATCTATATGATAATGCAAATGTTTTAACAGATGGAGCCTTAGCAGCTTTTGATCCTTCTTTCTCCAACAAAATAGGTAAAGAAGATGCCACAAAAATGACGAATGCAGGAGAAGTAGTTGCCATTGCAAACGGTAATAGTTTACTAAGTATTGATGCAAGACAAATGCCTAAAGAAAATGATACGATCTTTTTAAATATGTCAAAGCTTACAAAACCGCAATACACTTTGCAAATATTTGCACAGAAAATGAATGGAACAGCTGCATATCTGGAAGATAAATATTTAAAAACATCTCACTCTTTATTAATGAGTGACACTAACAGAATTGTATTCAACATTACCGCTGAGGCCGCTTCGTTTGATGCAAACCGTTTTAGAATTGTTTTTGGTAAAAGTGATCTGCAGCAAATTGTTACTGCAAAACCATCAACAATAAAAGTATTTCCTAATCCTGTAAAAGATCAGCAGATACATCTTCAATTTTCAGGAATAGAAAAAGGAGAGTACACTTTGCGATTAATAAATTCGCAGGGGCAGCAGGTGCATAGGCAAACCGTAGTTTACAATGGTATTGCAACAAACATGATAATCTCACTTAATAAAAAATTATCAATGGGAATATATTATTTGCAAATTGCCGGAAAAGAAACTTATATCAAAAATATTCTTATAGAATAAAAATGAAAAGAGGACAGGCAATTATTAAACTTTTATTTGTGGTGATACTTGGTATCACTTCCTGTTTTTGCTATGCGCAAACGCCAACTGATACATTACCAGGAGATCCCGGGGGATTATATGCATATGCAACTCAACATATTAATTTTGGAGCTTTTTCACATGGCAATACAGGAGGCACATTAATTATTGCTTCGGATGGAACACGTTCTGCTACAGGCGATGTTATTCCTCTTAACCTGGGTGTATCCTATTACAATGCAATTTTTGAAATTGAAGCTCCGCCGGGTGCTATAATTTCTATATTGAACGGACCGGATGCTACACTCACTGGAAGCAATGGTGGCTCCATGACTTTGCATATAGGTAATTCATATCCGGCCTCGCCATTTACTAATACAGTTGCGCCACCGTCCAGAACACAGGTGAGTATTGGTGGCACACTTACAGTTGGTGCTTCAGGAACTGCACCACCTGGTACTTATACAGGAACTATTTATATAACTTTTAACCATGAATAACAATTTTTAAAATCCAAACCGATCCAAAAACTATTAATGACTGCCTCTCTTCTATATTCAATTTTTAGTTGTAGATATGGTCGTGCATTTAAGTTATACATTGGTATTTGTTTTCTTTTTTGTCTTCCATTTTTTGGATATAGCCAGGCAAATGATACTTATGATGATATCTCTGTTACATTTAACGTTCAACGCATTGGGAGTTGTGAAATACCGGCGATCATAAATGGAGAATCGGCATATCTGCCTATAAAAGAGGTTTTTGATTTTTTAAAGATCAAGAATTCTTCATCTGCAGATATTGATTCAATCACAGGTTTTTTTATCAATCCCAAATCATTTTACATTGTTGATAAAATTAAGAACAGGATTACATTTGAAGGTAAAATATTCGATATAAAACCCGCGGATCTTATACATACTCAAACAGGGCTTTTTCTCAGGTCAGATTATTTTGAAAAAGTATTTGGGCTCTTATGCAACTTCAATTTCAGAAGTCTCTCCGTTACACTAAATACCAAATTAGAATTACCTGCATTGCGTGAATTGCAGCAGGAGCAAATGCGCCGCAACATTACACAGCTTAAAGGTGAAAAGAAGGCTGATACAATTATAAAGCGAACATTTCCCCTTTTCCATGTAGGCATGGCCGATTGGTCGGTAATAAATACAAATGTAACTATTGGCAATAGTAACACAAGACTTACGCTTAACTTAGGAGCAATTATTGCCGGAGGCGAAGCCAATGTTTACTTAAATTATAATAGTCATGCTTCTTTTAAGGCAGCACAACAATTTTACAGGTGGAGGTTCGTAAATAATGCTAATGCAGTATTACGACAGGTAACAGCGGGAAATATTTTTGTTCTGCCTACCTCCTCAGTGTTTGGGGCTGTTAAAGGTGTTCAATTCAGCAATACACCAACAACCTATAGAAAATCTTTCGGCACCTATAGATTAAGCGACAAAACCGAACCTGACTGGATGGTTGAATTGTATGTAAATAATGTACTTGTTAATTATACCAAAGCAGATGCCTCAGGATTTTTTACTTTTGATGTGCCTCTGGTATATGGTAATTCTGCCGTGAGGCTGAGATTTTTTGGACCGTGGGGAGAAGAAAAAATAAGTGAGCAAAACATAAGTATACCTTTTAATTTTTTACCACTACATCAATTTGAATATACATTATCTGCAGGCATAATTGATGATGATGAAAAAAGTAAATTTTCCCGCCTTAACTTAAATTATGGCCTTGCAAATCGCATAACAATTGGCGGTGGTATGGAATATCTTTCTTCTGTAACTTCCGGAAAAAGTATGCCTTTTTTAAATGCATCTGTAAGATTTGGATCAAATCTTTTAATAACAGGTGAGCATACATATGGTGTAAGATCGAAAGCAATTCTTAGTTATCATTTGCCATCAAGCCTGCAGGTTGAACTTAATTATATTAAATATGCAAAAGGGCAAACAGCTATACGGTCAGGATTAAAATCGCTTAATAATTATCTCGAAGAAAAAAGGGCAGTAGTATCAATCCCATTCGGCGGAAAAAGATTTGCTGCCTTCTCAAGGGTTAGTTTTAACCAGCTTACACTTACTAATATGAAGTACACTACCGCTGAGTTTTTATTATCAGGAATATTTAAGCGTGTCAATTCAAACTTTGCAACTTCAGCAGTGTATTCTGATCCAAAACATCCTTTAATATACAGTAACCTTTCAGCTACATTCCGTTTGCCCAAAGGATTGAGAATTACACCACAGGCCCAATACGAGTACACACATAAAAATTTCAGCATGGTAAAATGCGAGGTTCAAAAAAATATTTTTAACCAGGGCTTTCTTAACTTCTCATACGAAAAAAATTTGGCTCATAAAATGAGTTATGTAAGCGTTGGTATCCGCTATAATTTTTCTTTTGCACAAACCTCTTTTTCTGTAACAAAAAGCGATGATGTAACATCAATGGTTCAATCTGCCAGGGGCAGTTTAATGTATGATGATATTTCCCATACGGCTATGTTTAATAATCAAACAGGTGTAGGCAAAGGAGGATTGATTATTATTCCTTTTCTTGATCTAAACTGCAATGGAATACGTGATGAGGGGGAGCAAAAAATCGCTGGTTTAAAAATACATATCAATGGCGGACGAATAGTGCATAATAAAAAAGATACAACTATTAGTGTTGTTGGATTGGAAGCGTATGCGAATTATTTTATAGAGCTTGACAGGGGCAGTTTTGATAATGTAGCCTGGCAAATAAAAAAGAAAACATTTAATATTTCTATTGAACCCAATCATTTTAAATTAATAGAAGTGCCTGTTGCTGTTGTAGGTGAAGTTTCCGGTACAGTTAGTCAAAGATCAAATAAAAATGAAAAGGGTATTGCAAGGATCATAGTAAATATTTATAACAGTGATTCTGTTATGGTAGCTCATACCCTCACAGAATCAGATGGCTACTTTAGCTATGTAGGTCTTACGCCGGGTATGTATACTGTACGTATTGATGACACTCAATTATCTAAACTGCATTTGACTGCTTCACCACCTATCTACTTTAATATCAAACCTGGTAAGGAAGGTGATGTGGTGGATGGAGTAAAGTTTGTGATCCAATCTTTAAATTAAATAAGAAACTTCTTAAGCTGTAAGTGTTTTACTAATTTTGCCTGCTAACAAAATTATAATGGCAGCAACAAAGATTACAGTTAATAGCAATGGTTCTCTCAGGGTAGAAGGAGATTTTGAAATTGTAGATAAAGAAGGAAATGTGTATGATCTTGGCGGAAGAGAGATCGTTTCAATTTGCCGCTGCGGGCTTTCTAAAAATAAACCTTTCTGTGATGCTTCACATAAAGGACATTTTGAGCATGATGCTATTGCCTTTGCGCTTCCTCCTAAAAAAGTTTTATAAGAAGTTATTTCTTTTTTATTGTATTCATCAGCCCGCCTACATCAAAAAATTCGCTGGCATTAACTACTTTACCATCTTTATTAAAATCATATGTGGCATACATATTTACTGATGTTCGTACGCCTGATTTATAAATGCCCTCCCAAATGCCGTAATACCTTACACTTCCATCAAATTCATGTGTGGCAGAATCTATTCCGGGCAAAAAATCCGGGTACTTTAATTTCAGACTATCCCAGTCTGTAATATAAGTGATCAACATTTTTTTCCAGTCTTCTTTTCCTGCGGGTGAAGATCCGTATGCAGGAGAATTCCATATGGTAGTATCAGCAACTGTTTCGGCCCATTCATTTATTTTTTTATTTTCAAAAGCACTTATACCTTTTTTCAGCGAAGCAAGATTTTTCTCATACAATATTTTTGCTTCTGAAATTTTTGAAGTCGGTGCACTTTTAACCGGTTCCTTACAGGAGTACAATGCACTTAAAATAAAAATGAGAAAAATAAATAGTTTCATATGGTTGGTTTTCTAACTTACGGATAAGCTACAGGCTGCAGATTTAAAACCTGGTGTATATGGTGTTTAAGATGTTTTATATAATCTGTTGCCAGCCATTCAATAGTATAAGATGCTTCAGCCTGGCAGGTTCGTTGGCTCACTTCAGCAGAAATATTTTTTAAAATAAAGGCCGTTTGTTTGTTTAGAAGATACCATAACTGTATAAGATCTTTTAATTCCCATGTTTGGTAATTATTAGTGGCAACCCATTTATCCTGGTTGTAAACTATTGTCGGATTCTCTTCATATTGTGCTACAATAAATCTGCGGGTATTATTTTGTGCAGAATCAATTAAATGGCCGATCAATTCTTTTTTACTCCATTTAGCCGGAGAAGTTTTGTATACTACTTCATCTTCAGTAAGAAAATTCAGCTGAGGCAAATATGCATCAAGCAGTGATTCAAGTTGTGTTGCAGTTACATTCATAATACAAATTAATTTTTTTTGATGATACTGTAGCATATTTTGGCAACATCATTGCTTCAATAGTATTATAACAAAATTTTTATCATGGCTACCCAACTCTTAACAAAGAATGATTTTATTGAGAAGGTATTTGATTATGAAAAAGAGAAGGAATGGAAATATAATGGTGAACTGCCTGCCATTATTGATTTTTATGCTGACTGGTGCGGACCCTGCCGTTCCGTGGCTCCTGCATTGGAAGAACTTTCAAATGAATACGAGGGAAAACTGAATATATTTAAGATAGATACAGAAGCAGAACTGGAGTTGAGTGAAGTGTTCGGTATACAAAGCATTCCTACATTTCTTTTTATACCTATGCGTGGCGCACCAATGATGCAAAAGGGTGCCTTACCTAAAAAACTTTTAAAGAAGTGATTGAAGAAAGATTATTATGGGGTGTTGTTGAGGAAAATAATCAGTAAGCAGAACGTTTTTTAAAAAAGGGCATGCTGCAAAAAAGATGAATGATATAGATAGTTCCTATTATTATCTCACGGCTTCATATCCACCTAATACACCTTTTTTTGACATAACCAGTTGCCACAGCTGGTTATGGCGGGCACGAAATGATCCTGCATTGGAAAGCAGGTAATATTTCCACATACGATAAAATCTCTCACCATACTCTTCTTTTAGTTCCTCCCAATGCTTATCAAAATTTTGGAACCAGGCCATGAGTGTTGGATCGTAATAAGCTCCGAAATTATGCAGGTCCTCCAGTTTAAAAATATGTTCCATTGCTTCACCAAGTTGTTTAAGTGATGGCAGTACGCAATTTGGAAAGATATACCTGTTGGTGAAAGGATCAATGGAAGTGGTTGTATAAGGATGACATACGGAATGAAGTAAAAACAATCCATCATCATTAAGGCATCGGGAAACTGTTTCCATAAATAACCGATGATTTTTGTAGCCAATATGTTCAGTTAATCCTATTGCAACTACATGATCATATTTTTCATTTACATCACGGTAATCCTGCAACCTTATTTCAACCGGTAATCCTTTGCACATTTCGGTACCTAGTTCTACCTGTTTGGGAGAAACTGTAACCCCGGTTACTTTCGCGCCATACTTTTCTGCAGCAAATTTTGCAAAGGTTCCCCAGCCACAGCCCATATCAAGAACATGTTGCCCCGGTTGCAATTTTATTTTTTTGCAGATAAGATCCAGTTTATTTTCCTGTGCCTGATCAAGGTTATCAGTATTCTTCCAGTAACCACAAGTGTATGCCATTCGCTTATCCAGCATTAATTGAAAAAGCCTGTTGCCAATATCATACGACCGCATGGCATTATTTGCCGCCTTATCTTTTGCCTGCATATTCAACAGCTTTGCAAACATCACATCCATTGCAGACCTGAAACCTAATTTTGCTTTCTTATATAGATCAGCCCTTAATACACGGAAAGTAAATTCATCTAATTTTTCAACATCCCACCACCCATCCATATAAGATTCACCGAGCCCGAGGGTTCCTTCACTGAGCACACGTTTGTAAAAACCGTCATTATAAATTTGAAGATCCCAGGGATTGGTACCGTTTAATTGTATACCTGCCGGCGCTACAATACCGGCGAAATTCTTTTTTAAAGTTTGAGTACTCATTCAGTTGAATTAGGGAATAAGTTAGTACATTATTCTTAAGGTTAACTGTTATGATAAAATAATCGGATATAGCCGCAAAAAATTATTGAGTAGGTCAATTGAATTCAAGCCCTATGCAAAAAAAAAGCAACTTAATATTAAGTTGCTTTTTATATAGGATTGTATTTAAAATTAATTATCCAAACAAACCGCCTTTCTTTAATTCACGGGTACCTTCGCCGATCTTAAATCCATTTTGATAGATCTGAACAGTATAATTTCCCTGTTGAAATTTACCGGGTGTGAACTGGAAAGAAATATTTTTTCTTTTTGCTGTCTCAACCTCAACCGGAAGTTTGGCAGTAAATGATTTATCACCTTCATCACGGGTTGTAAAAGTTCCTGAATGTAATGCCTCAACAGTTACAGGCTTTCCATCAGGGCCTAACACCAATACATAAATATCAGTAGTGCCGGATTGTGCTATACGGTTGTCAACGTCAAAAGAAATTTTTAATTTATCAACACGCTTTGCAGTTGAAGTAACCTTTTCCTGTCCGTTGCCTTTTAATTTTACGGGTGTAATAGAAATGTTTGATGCATTTAATGTAGAAGCAACATCAACTTTCTTTTCCAGTTCCTGCTTGGCAACTGTAGTAGTTGTAAGGTCCTGGTTAAGCTTTTCTTTTTCTGCAGTTAACGTTGTTTTTTGTTCAGTTAATACAGTTTTTTCCTGCGTTAAAGTTTGATTGTCCTGAGTTAACCGGGCAACTTCTGCCTGCATAGTTGTGATCTTATCATTAAGGCTGGCAATAAGTTGCTTAGCCCTGCTCAATTCAGCAGCAGTTGCATTTTTCTTATTAAGAATGCTGCGGATCTCTGCTTTTGTTTTACTGATCTCGCTGGTACTTGCTGATAGCTGGCTTTGTAAATTGGTGTTTACGCTTTTTACTGAATCAAGGCGTGATAGTGATGCATCAAAGCTTTGCTGAATATCGCTTTTTTCATCAGTTACTTTAGCAATTTGTGTTTGCTGTTGTTGAATGGTGTTTGTTGATTTGTTTTTATCAACAATTAAATAGCCACCAACGCCAACAAGTATTACAGCTAATGCTCCTATAATTGCATTCCTGTAATCTTTGCGGGTTTTGTTTGTTTGCACAGATGATTTCTCCAAATTGGTTGTGTTCATGTTTGTAATTTTTTGGGGTTTAAAATTGGGGTTTATGGGACATAAAAAAAACTTCTTAATAAAACCAGTTTATTAAGATGGCTGCTTTAAAATTCCATAACCATGCCAGAAGTTTTTATTTTTAGCTATGTATGCTGAAACGTTTATAAAGAATAACTAGTACGCTGACTTTCATTCTGTTTAGATTGAAATAAAAAGAAGTTAAATTTTTTACAAGGTACAGTAGCGCACTTTGTAGTCGCCAATATTTGGAAATGAAAAGAAGGCCGATTTAAAGTTTGGAGCAGCTTCTTAATAATTATTATACTATCCCAGCCCGAAAAGTTTTAATAAGGATGGAAAAGCTATTTGCTTTCTTCTTAAATTATAAATTTCTGCTACAGAAGGATACAACGGTAATACTTTGGAAGATGCAGTATTATTTGCGAGTTCATTTATTAATTGCTGCTGAATTTCTTTATCAAAGATCTGTGCTATACTACATGCCTGCTCAAAGTTGGTATGCATGCCATATGTTTCAAGAATGGGCGGAACAGTTGTATACTCCGGGAAGGTTTGAAATGATTTTACAAAATAAAAAGTAATACCATCAATTGATTTAGCATACGCCGTGTAAAAAGGTTTCATGTTAAAATGTTTTAGAGGTTAAGCTTATAAAACAGTTTTACACGGGAGATGGGATTACAACATACAATTGTACTGGAGTTTTACAGAGAAACCGGATGATGTTACGGGGAGATGTAATTCAAAGGATGTGCCTAAAAATAAAAGTAATATAAATTTATTAAGAATGCAAGTAGTACAACAGGAAAATGTAGAATGGTTAAGTGTAAGTAATATGAGGTTTGGACTTTATTTTCTCCTGTTAAGAGAATAAAATTCCCTGCTCATTAAATTTTCGGAATATTTTTCTTGCCCTCTCAATCTCTGGTATCTCATTCCAAAACCGGCAGTTCAATAATAAATGTGGCACCTTTATTTTTTCCGTCGCTTTTTGCAATGATAGTTCCATGATGTGCTTCTACCAATGATTTTACGATGGAAAGTCCAAGGCCTGTAGAAGATTCGCCGCCTGTGGGGTGGGAGCTTAATTTTACAAAACGCTGGTACAGGTTTCCTTTATCTGCTTCCGTAAATCCCTGCCCTTCGTCACGGACGTGTAAAATACCCCGTTCATTTTCTTCACTTACTGTTATAAAAATATTTTTTTCTTTTGGAGAATATTTAATGGCATTATTGATCAGGTTATCAGCAATTTCAGTTAACCTGTCTTCATCCGCATTTACATTAGGCCGTGCCTCAACATGGTAATGTAATTTTATTTTTTTATTATTTGCCAGCACCTGGTTAGTAGTTACAACTCTTTCAACAACATCAGCAAGATCTGTTGCAGCAAACCGAAGCTGCACTTTACCGGCTTCTTTACGGGCAGATTCTAAAAGATCATTTATAAGGCGATTCATTTTCTCGCCGGATTCCTTTATTTTATCTAACATGCTATCCAACTGTTCAGGATCATTCTTTGCATCTCTTGCTAATTCTGCCCAAACGGTTAACGTGGTTAAGGGATTTTTAAGATCATGTGCTGCGATACTCAATACCTGGTTTTGCTGGTAAATGGCAGTGCGTGCAGAAAGGCGCAACTCCAGTTGATCTATTAATATATCTGCTAAATATTGTAACGTTTCCTTTTGTGTATCGGTTAAATGTCTTGGCTGCTTATCAATTACACACAATGTTCCTAAATTATGCCCATCCCTTACTTTCAGCGGAACCGCGGCATAAAAGCGTAAACCAAATTCACTTGCTACTAATGGATTTGCAAGTGTGCGTGAATCTGTAAGTGCATCATCCACTTCATACAGATCATCCGATAAAATTGCAGAAGCACATAGACCCGGGTCACGACCAATTTGCTGAACATCCAGCCCATAGCGGGATTTAAACCATATTCTGTCGGTGTCAACCAATGTAACAATAGCGATGGGTACGTTTAAAAGTTTCGCAGCTAATTTTGTGATACGGTCAAAACTGCCATCCGGCGGAGTATCGAGGATATCATATTTTTTTAAAGATTGTATTCTCTCTTTTTCAAGGGGGCTATGTGTTTCTGTATAACTCATCAGGCAATTATAAAGATACAATCATGTTATTTAAACAAGTAAATTATATTTCATTGCAATGTATTCCGCATCTAACTTCCCACAACAATAACATGATGCGTATCCATCCATACACCAAATTGTTTTTTGTTTTTTTGAGTGATAAAATTTATTTAGCAGTAGCCTAAACCATACCCGAATAATAGTTTTAAAGTTAGAGTTATATCTACTTTTTAAAATAGGAGGTAGTACATTTCCTGAGGATATAAAAAACTTTCTCATGTACTTACTTTATCTTAACATAAAATTTTCGCCATGAATTCACGTCGGGATTTTATAAAAAAGGTTACACCATTAATGGGTTTGCCATTATTGCCACAAAGTTTTGCAGGCAAAAAATTTCTTTATAAAAAACCTTATGATGGTGCTGTTTTACGTGTTGCAATTATGGGTTTAGGGAGCTATGGTACAAGAGTAGCCGAAGCAATGCGATACTGTACCAAAGCAAAGTTAGCAGGAGTGATAAGCGGAACACATTCAAAAATTAAAGACTGGCAAAGCAGGTATAACATTCCTGAAAAAAACTGTTACAATTACGAAAATTTTGACAGCATTAAAAATAATCCTGACATTGATGCGGTTTATATTATCACTCCAAACGCACTTCACCATGAAGAGGTTATCCGGGTTGCCAAAGCAGGCAAGCATGTGATCTGTGAAAAGCCAATGGCTGTAAATGCAAAGGAAGGACAGGAGATGATAGATGCGTGCAAAAAAGCCAGGGTTAAATTATTAGTAGGTTACAGAATGCATTTTGAGCCAAAAACACTGGAAATAATCCGCATGAGAAAAGAGGGTGAGTTGGGCAAAATATTATTCTTCCAGGGATTATGTGGATTTACAATAGGCGACCCTGATCAATGGCGATTAAATAAGCAGCTTTCGGGAGGCGGATCAATGATGGATATTGGCATTTACGCTGTTAATGGTTCAAGATACATGGTTGGTGAAGAACCTGTTTGGATAACTGCCCAGGAAACAAAAACTGATCATCAAAAATTTAAAGAAGGAATTGATGAAACGATACAGTTTCAATTCGGGTTTCCCAGTGGAGCGGTGGCATCCTGTTTGTCAACTTATAATATGAATAACCTTGACCGGTTTTTCCTAAATGCAGAAAAAGGTTTTGCAGAATTACAACCTGCTACCAATTACGGCCCTATTAAAGGACGAACTAATACAGGTGAATTAACCCAACCACATGTAACCCATCAAACCGTGCAGATGGATGAAATGGCCAGTATTATTTTGGAAGGCAAACATCCCATTATTCCGGTAGATGGAGAAGAAGCCCTGAAAGATTTAAAAATTATTGATGCAATTTATTTGGCTGCAAAAACGGGTAAGAAAGTAGATTTGAAAATGTAAAGTTTTCAGCGCAAAAAGATTAAAAAAACTAAAATTAAATTTATAATTACTGTCACATGAAAATTTATTTAAAATATTTTGTAATTCTTTTTTTCTCCGTTTCTGTTTATAATGCTTTCTCACAAAATAAAAATATAAGCAATGTTGAAAAATTAAAAGAAGAAGCGATACGTGATATCCAATCAGGTTATGCTGCTTATAAAAGCATCGCATTGAAAATATGGGATTATGCAGAAGTAGGTTATAAAGAAGAAAAAAGTTCTGTGCTGTTACAAAAAACTTTGAGCGATAACGGCTTTAATTTAAAAGCCGGAGTTGCCGGAATGCCTACAGCCTTTGTAGCATCGTATGGGAGTGGAAAACCTGTAATAGCTATCCTTGCTGAGTTTGATGCATTGCCCGGTTTATCTCAGGAAGCTGTGCCCGAAAAAAAATCAATTGAAGGTAAAAATGCAGGTCATGGTTGCGGGCATCATTTATTTGGGACGGCCTCTGTTGCTTCAGGAATTGAAATAAAAAAAATGCTTGAACAAAAAAAACTTACGGGTACAGTTCGTGTGTATGGATGCCCGGCAGAGGAAGGCGGTTCCGGAAAAGTTTATATGGTACGGGAAGGATTATTTAATGATGTTGATGCTGTAGTTCACTGGCATCCCGGTGATGGCAATGCGGTTACCACAACAAAATCACTTGCCAACACTTCTGCAAAATTTCGCTTTCATGGTATTTCTGCCCATGCTGCTGCTTCACCGGAAAGAGGACGAAGTGCAGTTGATGCAGTGGAGGCAATGGATAACATGGTAAATATGATGAGGGAACATATACCACAGGAAACCCGTATTCATTATGTAATAACAAATGGCGGCAAAGCACCCAATGTTGTTCCAGATTTTGCAGAGGTTTATTATTATGTACGCAACCCTGACAGAACACTGGTACAATCTATTTTTGAAAGAGTTGTGAAAGCATCAAAAGGCGCTGCCATGGGTACAGAAACAACAACTGATTATGAAATTATTGGTGGCACATATGATCTCCTTATTAATAATACGCTGGGAAGAGCTATGCAAAAAAACTTAGAGAAGGTTGGCGGTGTTACCTACACAGCACAGGAAATTGAATTTGGAAAAAAATTGCAATCATCATTTGATTTTAAATATCCTGGTATTGAATCGGCTGCTATTGTAAAACCATTAAAACAAGAGGAAGAAGCGGGTGGCGGAGGTTCAACAGATGTGGGAGATGTAAGCTGGACTGTACCAACAGTTGGTTTACGTGCGGCCACATGGATACCCGGCACACCTGCACATAGCTGGCAGGCCGTTGCATGCGGTGGTACAGAAATTGGAACCAAAGGATTAATGGTGGCAGCTAAAACTATGGCTTTAACCGCAATCGATCTTTACACTGATCCCTCTTTGATTGAAAAAGCAAAAGATGAATTTAAAATGGCAAGAGGAAATAATTTTCAATACAGGGCATTATTGGGAGATAGAAAACCAGCCTTGAATTACAGGGATTAATTCTTTCCGTAAGTGTGGGTGCTTTAATTAAACTTTTTTGCAATGTATTCAACAACCATTTCATCACTCATTTTGTTGGAGGTACTTTCGGTTGTGATAGTATTTTTAAACTGGGGTATTTCTTTCATGTAATGCATTAACTGTTCCTGGGAAGTGCCGGTGCCTGTTAAATGTACTTCCTCTGCGTTTTGCATGTGGTTAAGTATTTCTTTAAAAAATTTATGCTGCAATGTTTTTTCATCATTGTGGGCATTTTTTTCGCTGGAATTAAATGTGGCACCGGCATTTTCTGCAACGCCGAGTACACTGAAATTCTGTGCTTCTGCATCTAATTTTCCTACAACTGTTGCATGATGACTATCCATCCAAACACCAAATTGTTTTTTGTTTTTTTGAGACATAATTTTTATTTAGAACTCTAATAGCTAAAACCATACCCTGAATGAATAGGAGAGATAACTTTGAAAACCGAACTTTGAATACTTATGGTAAAAAGAATTTTATTGGTATTATTAATTGCCTCAGGTTGCAGTAAAAATCAGCAGCAAAAAGAGATATTATTTTCATTAAGAGAAATAAGCGAACTGGCAACGGTTGAATATACCGTAACAAAAATTATTAAAGCCAATGATAATAAAACATGGTTTAAAATAGGTGAGCGCAAAATATTGATGAGCTGTGAAGCGCATATTAAAGCCGGCGTGGATATGAGCAGTATCACTAAAAAAGATTTCATCATTAATGATAAAGATATTACGTTGCAATTACCACCGCCCAAAGTAATAAGCCTTAGCATACCGGCAGAAACAATAAAAGTTGAGTTCCAGGATATGACGATTCTGCCAGGGGAAAGTGCAGCTGCCGGTTATATAATATCTTTAATTAATTGCCCTTTGATTGTATGTTTTTTATTTTATCCCCCAATAATTGTTGAAGGTTAGTGCTGAACAGATGACTGTTTGCCACAAACCAATCTACCCACGGTTGATATGCAAGATAGTGCGTCATTGTTCTGTCGTAGCTTAGCCACATTTCATTTTCCAGTGAACCCTTTTTGTTTTGATATAGAAGGTTATCCCAATGACGGTATAGCGTGATCATCACTGCATGCCATCTTAATTTTTAGATACTATTTAATTCCTCATTTTTAAATAAGCAACGGTGATAAAAAGTTGCTGTTTCACTACTACTGTAAAGGCTGTGTAATATTTCCATACTGCTGTTAACTATAGACTGGTAAGTAGAAAGTTTTAATGCTTTCGTGTTATGCCGTACTTCGTATGCTACATAAAATAATGAAATTATTACAGCAATGGCTGCCACAATTTGAGTTATGAAATAAGCAGATTCTAAATTCATTTGAAATGAAAGATAGAAGTTTTAATAAAACTATTCACATCAATTACAAAAGAATATTATTAATTAAACTTTGCGGCAATGTTGATTCATAAGAAAATAACAAGACCAACATAAGCAAAGTTTGTAAGGGTATGATTCTTTTTTATTTTATATTGTAACATAAATTAAAAATAAAAATTATGAAAACGGCAGGATGGATATTGATAGTTCTTGGAATTGTGATGATACTTGTGAGAGGATTTACAGTGCCGGTAAAAAAGACACTGGTTGATGTAGGCCCGATCCAAATAAATAAAACTGAAAACAAATGGGTAGGCTGGCCAACTTATGCCGGGGGCATTATTACTTTAGCAGGCGTAGTGCTAGTAGTGGCAAACAGAAGAAAATAAATTTAATTTTGAAGAACGTTGCTTAGAATTAGAAAATGACTTCACAGTTGCAGGTTGTTGGTCACCATCCCAACAAGGGCTCTGCCGGGGAAAATTACCAGTTCCACCAATAGGTAAATTTTAATACAAAGGCACGGTTGCGAACTGATAATGGCAAAGAATAATAATTATCCGTATATACAAGAAAGAGGTCTGATGCAGGTTTGTAGCGCCATTGCAGCCGGGTGTTAAGATTGATATTTTTTAACTGGTTATTATATTGTATAAATGTTGTGAAGAATAAAGTGTTGCTCATAGTTACATCAATGCGTGGGCCAATAAGCCAAAAATTAGTATTGCCCCAGGGCCTGGGAAGAGTAATATGATTATAGCTGGTGCTTAAGGCAATGCTTACATAAGGTTGAAACCGGTAGCCAAGATCGCATAATAAATTAAACCTTGAGCCATTTAGATAATAGCCGCCCAGGCGTGTAGAAATATCATAGGTAAATAATTGCTGCGGCTTTGAAGCGTAGTGAGCACCAAAAGTATTCCAGCGATGCTCAGAGCCTCTCGGTAAAGTATCTTTTGTAAAATTGGTAGGATCAAATGGCTGTAACAATTTTACATAATTATGGGCAACCCATGCATCAAAGTTGCTTTGATTACGGAAGTTTACCTTATACACAAAAAACGATTCATTATCTGTCTGGTGCCAGGCTTCATTAAAATAATAAGTGGAATTCACATTAGGACCATGGCTAAGTACAGCCCCGCCTTTCGGGAAAAATAAATACCCCGCCGTAGGATTTATTTTTATATAATTATGCCGCGGTACATATCCCACTTCTGCATTGTAATTGGTGCCAACATACTCATGCTGCCATGCAATCATCCATTTTTTACTCAGGTATTGCAGGTTGGCTGCATGCACCATATCGTTGGATGTTTTGCCGGCACTGAAAGATTTTACCAGTATAGTTTTGCCCGTCCATTTATTATTTGATGAAGCAAGGTTATATTCGAGCCCAAGATTACGGTTGTACTGTGAGTACAATGGTTTAGTGGAATCTTTATTATGATCGTAGTTAATTGACTGTTTGTTTACAAAAAGAACTCTAATGTTAGAGCGGGAAAACACTCTTTTTTGTAATGCAACTACGGCAAAGTTTTGCCCGGGTAAACCGGTTTCTTTTTGCTTACCTGTTTGTATGTCCATAACACCGATACGCCAGTTTTTATTTAAGCTTCCGCTTAACCTTGCACCAAAATTAATAGGAACACCAAGACCTATTCTGCGTGAAAAGAATGGACGAATTCCTGTATAACCAAAATTTGCAAACAGATCATTATTCTCTAAAAAGAACTGTCGCTTTTCAGGGAAAAATAATTCATACCGGTCAAGATTGGTAACTTGCTTATCTACTTCAACCTGCGAAAAATCCGGATTTACTGTAAGGTCAAGATTGATGGATGAAGAGAGGGCAATCTTTGCATCTGCACCAATGTTTTTTTTATAATTAGGTTTGCTGTTATTACTAAAATCTTTTGTGAGACCAGCAAGAGCATAAGGAATCACAGAAATATTTGCCCCCGGATCCGGAGGTGGCTGATCCCATATTAAATTGCCCGTATAAGCAAGCGAAGCTGTAGGAAACTGGCGTGGAACAGGCGCCCATGAAGACTTTTCTGCCACTTTAATATCCAGCCGGCTGAAATTGATTCCCCATTTGGTAATACCCTTTTTATAACGAATACTTTTAAAAGGAATCGCCGCCTCAAATATCCATTTATCAGCATAATTTTTTACAACAGATATCCATTTATTATCCCAGTTAAGATCGGCTGAGCCTCCGCTATATAACATCCCATCCCATTGTGCACCTGCAGCATTGGCGCCAAAAGTAAACCCATTGGTTCTGTCGTCGAAAGGGTCTATAAAAAAAATAAAATTATCATTCTTGCCAAAATTAAAATCACGTCTTAATGATTCTACCATATAACGGCCAGGCTTTACAAGGTAACAGACTGCAATAATGTAAAGATTGTTTGCATCATAGGTCATACGGACTTCGGTAGGTACTTTTGCATGACTGGTGTCCATCGGTGTAACCATAAAAAAATCAGCTGCAGCATATGCATCAAGCCATGCCTGTTCATCCAGTACGCCGTCAATGTTTATTGCCGATGATGCCTGGTGTATCTGCAACTGGTAAGCATCGTTCTTTTTTTGCGCAATTAAAACTACGCAGCATAGGATGGAAGAAATGAGCAAAAATACTTTCACAGTTGTCGGTTAATTGTTAATTTATCAGCTACAAATTAAGCATTGTTAGGAGTTAATAATTAAAAGTAAGAATCCTTTTGAAGTGGTTATTTCTATCGGGTACTCCTGTATCTTACCATTATTCGTCTTGTGACCCACAATAGAGCAGGGTAAACGATCGGTCTTGTAATGGGTTAATAATCCAAATCCATCAACTCCTGTTTCTAAAAACTTTGCAGAAAAATATTTATAATCTTCGTGATGTTGCACAAGATTCCATGGATGTTTTCCGGGTTGTTAGGTATGTAATTTAGTTTTTGAATAAATATATCTTCAGTCAATAGATCAATGCTTAATGGGTTTCTTTTTGCATAATTATTTAAGAATAGAAAGAGCCTGAAAATATAATACTTCTGGTAATAGAGGATTATTTAAAAGGTAATAATAGCTAAGGCAATTTATTATTAGTTAAGAAGGTCACTGTTTTATAAATTATGTCTCCATGCACAGTAATACCATTTATAATAACCTTAAATGTTGAGGGAATATCATTAGTGAAAAAATTTAAACTGACCTTATCGGTAGCGCCTGTTAAAATACTTCCATCCCAAAAGATAGTAGAACGGTTATCAAAATAATCAGAAGACCTAATTGCATTATCTGCATAATTAATTTGAGGAAAAAGGGAAGGAGTAGAAATTCCTTTAGTATAAAAAGTTTGTAAATTACTTCCTTTAACGAAATTATCTTTAGGGGAGTGTGCCGTATTAACAAGTATAACACCATTACCACCTCTTAAACCATAATTAGCACCCTCTCCTCCTTTTAATATTTCGATGAAGTCAATTTCTTTAGGATTTAAACTATTTAAAATAGACATTACAGGGCTAATATCTGCTCCCACTGAACCGACAGATGCAGCCTGCGCACCATCAATTAAAAGTAAAGGTTCTGAACCTGCATTAGGTGCCTTCATCGCAGTAAGGCCATGTATAAGTAAGAAGCCATTTAACATATGGAGACCACCGGTATTTAAAACAGTATTTCCTACGCTCTGTCTTTCATCAAGCTGGTCAGATGTAATGATTGTGGAAGAACGGCTAACTCTTTTAGATTGATCATAATTCACTTCTTTTTTTGTAATGAAAACGGCAGGAAACCTTTTAGCTGCATCGGTAAAGGGCGTATCCAGGTAAGCACTTCTGTATTTATTAGTGAAAACCGGCTCTGCTGAAAAGTAATGTTTTAAGGAAACCGGAGTATTAAAATGCGGAAACATTATTGGATCTCTTACTATTTGAACTTTGAGGCTTTTGTTACTTAAATTTTTTGCTTCAATAGCAAATTGAGTATTATCAAAATAATCTGAAACAGGAAAGCTAAATAGTCCTGCATTGTCTGTAGTGCCAGTTAAAAAAATTTGGTTACCACTATTATAAAAAAGCGTAAGAACTTTATTTGTAGCGGGGTTATTTTTTTCATCCAGTACTCTTCCTTTAATAAAAAATAAATTATCATAATCATTAGTAGGAGCTTTAACCTTATGGCTGCCCGTGATCAGGAAATTATTATTCTTTAAAAGCATAATTAAATCCAAATCAGCTTTTGAATAACAGTTCATGTTAGCTAAAGAAATATTATTAATTGACATGGGATTATTAAAATCAGGGATCATACATTCATCAGCCTGATTTGAGAATGCAGTGTCAATTACTGCTACTGAAAATAAAGAAGGAACGGGATGATCCAATGCATCAGTAACAGAAACAGACAATGTAACCTTGTCTCTTTTGCCATAATTCTTTTTATCAACAGAAGCCCTTATAAGTAAGTTATTTTCTTTTATATAAATACTCCTTTCACTTAACAAATTAAAATCTTTGTTGAACAAATAAAAAGTAGCAATGCCTTCGGGAAATTTTTGTTCAGCAACTTCTAATTCATACTGGCCATGTCCTATAGCGGCAAAACACAAATCATCTTTACCAACGCCAATAACATAAGTTATAAGATCTTTTTTATAAAGAGAATCTTCTAATAATACTCTTAAAGTTATCTTTCCCTCTGTCTGTTTTTCAACAGCCAGTTGCCCAGCATGATAATTAAAAGATGGAAGTGGATAATTGATCTCTTTACCATTCCAGTTTATATATGCTCTATATTTTTTAAAGGACGAGGGAAAGAAAGTAAATTTCCCCAATCCAAACTTATTTGAAAAAAAATGTGTAACAATTGAGTCACGGTTATCTTTAATATATCCTTCTGTTACCACAGGAATTTGTTCGGGAGTTTGAATAAGAAAAGCAACTGTAGAATTTGCTCCCGTCATAATAGTCCCTCCTTCAGGATAAAATTTCATAACCGCGATGGGATTATTTTTACCTGCAGTCATTTTTAAACCCGTCATTTTAGAAGCTGGCTTTCCGCTGCTGCTGATCACATAAACAGGTTTAATAAAACAGTTACTGGTATCTTCCTCAACCATTAGTTTATTGTATGCTCTTAACCAGTAATAACCGGGCGATATATTGGCGGGAAGTATGATCTGCCCGTTCAATTGCTGATGTGCTGCATCTAATATAACTATTGAAATAACACTATCTTTCTCATTTACCAGGTCAACAAAAAGGTATTTGCTATTAGTATATATTTTTTGAGTAACTGAATTTAATAGGAATCCCCGGAACCATATACTTTCACCGGCTTTAAAAATTGATTTATCTGTAGTAAGATAAGCCTGGGCTTTTTCCCGGCTTTTAATTGCTGAAATAAATTTACCCGAAAAGGAATCTAAATTTTGTTGCAGATCCTGGGCTTGCGCAGCTATGCAAAACATGAAGCAAGAGAAAATTAGTAAGTATTTTTTTTTCATCAGTTAGTTTTGGGTTACTAATATACTACTATAAGGTTGTTATATTTTTTGTTTAATATAAAATTTTAAAATTAAGTTGTTTAATAATCCTATAAATGATAGAGAGTATCCGGCTTTGCGGTAGAAAGAACGTTTGATTCTACTTATTATATTGTTGCACCACCTGCAGATAGTGATCATATACTTTTTGTTTAATCGTCATTTATAGCGAAGATGGCAATGGCTTAAGTATGCTATGGTTGTTGTTAGTTTGTACTTTTGAAGAAGTAAGAATAAATATGATGAATCAACAATCAAAAGATCCGCTGCATGGTAAAACCCTGGAGATGATAGTAACACATTTGGTTGAAATGTATGGATAGGAAGAGTTGGGAAACAGGATCCGTATCAATTGCTTCAGGGATAACTCCAGTATAAGATCGAGCCTTACATTTTTACGCAAAACGCCATGGGCAAGAAAGAAAGTGGAAGAGCTTTATATTAATGGTTAACCTGGTCATTATTTACTTACATTTAAAAAAATCAAAAATATAAAATGGACTTTGAGAAAATAATTATCCATGCGGCAAGGGTTGGCGAAATGGATATACTGCAGGAACTGATCAAGGCAAATACAAATGTAAACGCCACTGATGAAAAAGGATATACTCCACTCATTATTGCCTGTTATAATGATCAGTACGAAGCAGCAAAATTATTGCTGGAAGCAAACGCTGATGTAAATGCGCAGGACTTTGGCGGCAACACTGCATTGATGGGAGTTTCTTTTAAAGGCTTTGAAAATATTGCTGAACTTTTAATTGAACATGGTGCAGATGTAAACATGCAACATGGCAATGGTGGCACGGCGCTTATGTTTGCAGCAATGTTTGGGCGCAACAAATTAGTAAAATTGTTACTTGCACATGGTGCTGATAAAAACCTTGTAGACAGCCGTGGTTTAAGCGTGTTTGATTTGGCGGCTCAGCAAGGCAATGTAGAAGCAATTAAAATGCTGGAAGCATAAATATTACGGAATGAGAGATAACAAGAAAATATTTTTATCAGCAGAATGGCAAAACCTTATCATGATAAATTATGAAGTAGATCCAAAAGTTTTATTGCCTTACCTGCCTGCCTATACTGAATTAGATCCCTTTGAAAATAAAACTTTGGTAAGCCTTGTTGGTTTTTTATTTAAAGATGCAAAAGTATTTGGCTTGCGCTGGCCATGGCATGCAACATTTGAAGAAGTTAATTTTAGGTTTTATGTAAAACATTTTACCGGTAAAGAGTGGCGCAGAGGCGTAGTATTTATTTCTGAGATTGTTCCCAAAACTATTATCGCAAATGCCGCATCAATATTATATCACGAGCCTTACATTACAAGACCAATGCGTCATCAATTTTTAATTAAAGTTGATTTAGTTAAAGTACAATATCAATGGAAAAATAAAAATAAATGGAACAGTATAAATGTAACAGCAGAAACTTCTTTAAATGAAATAGAAAGCAAAAGTGCAGAGGAATTTATTTTTGAACATTACTGGGGTTACAACAAATTCAGTGATACAAAAACAGTTGAATATGGCGTTGAACACATTACCTGGCAAACGTATAAAATAAAAAGCTGGTCACTGGATTGCGATATAGAAAATGTTTATGGCGCTCATTTCCTGCCATTTCTTAGTGAAGAACCCAATTCGGTTTTTATGGCAAAAGGCTCACCTGTTATAATTCGTAAACCTAAATATATTATTGGAGAGAATTAATTATGATCTTCAAAGTTACTGATCATCATCCGACCGTGGATCTTTTGAAGATTTATATAATGTAACCGCAAAGCCCAGGTAAAGAATTACTACCACTGCTGTAAGAATGATCAGATCTAAATTTTCCATTTTACTTTGTTTTTTTAGAGTTCAGATACATTAATAACATTAACATGGTAGGGGGCCATAACCCGATAAAGATCGCCCGGTCATGATCTTTAAGCACTGTATAATAATATTCGGAGATAAATATTATTACGATTGTGAGAATTAAAATGGCTAATTCAAATTTTGAAAATTTCTTCAGCATGAAATATAGGTTTTTGTAAAGATAGTTTAAGAATACACAATTACGTAGAGAGGAGTACTTTGGTTTCTTCATTTTGTTTTGTAATGAAAGAACACCTTCCATAAAAATATGTAAGGTTACTTTCCTATAAATTCCTCTTCACATCTAAATCCCATTTCAATTTTTATTAATTTTATCTTTACTATTCTCAACAGCTCCCAAAAAATGATAGAAAGTCCTAAAGAAGATTTACGAAAAATAAGTAATGAGAGTGATCATAGATTTAGGATCCTAACAGATACATTACCTCACTTTGTTTGGGAGTCAGAACCGGATGGAACTTATTCTTATATAAATAAAAGGTTTTTAGATTGGTCGGTACTTACATTAGAACAATTTAATGCAGGCCGTTTGTTTGCACTTATTCATCCTGTTGATAATAAAAAAGTTGTAGAAAAATGGCAGCAGGCCCTGATCACTAAATCTGAATTTAATTGTGAGTACAGAATGAAGGATGCGGATGGAAATTATTCATGGTTCCTGGGTAAAACCATTCCGGTAAAAAATGATGAGGGGCAGGTAATAAAGTGGGTTGGTACAACCACAAATATAAATGAGCAAAAAAAAATTGAAGAGGCTAATGTAGAAAGCGAAAGGCAATTCAGACAATTAGCAGATATAATGCCACAGCAGGTTTGGACGGCAAACGAAAAAGGCGAACTGGATTATGTAAACCTGGTAACCTTAAATTATTTTGGTAAAAGTGAGGAAGAAATTGTAGGTGCAGGCTGGCAAACAGTTATCCATCCCAATGATATTGAATCGGTAATAAAAACATGGCAAAAATCTTTAAAAGATCTTACACCTTACCAGGTTGAATTTAGATTAAGAAGTAAAGATGATGTATACCGGTGGCACCTGGGAAGGGCTACAAGTTTTGTAAATAAAAATAACCATATAAAATGGTTTGGTACAAATACGGATATTGAAGTACATAAAGCTAATGAGCAAAAAAAAGATGAATTCATTAGCATGGCATCGCATGAATTAAAAACACCTGTAACTACCATTAAAGGATATGCCCAGCTTTTACAACTGAGGTTTGAGAAGGAAGGCAATACAGAGCTGGCGGGTATGGTTACAAAAATGGACTCACAAATAAATAAATTAACCAAATTAATAGGAGATTTTTTAAATGTTTCCAATGTTGCCGGGGAGCATTTTAAATTAGATAAACATAATTTTGATTTTAAAGCACTTGTTGAAGAAAGTGTTTCCAGTGTTCAGCTAACATCGCCAAAGCATAAAATAATTATTGAAAATAATGAGTCCATCGAGTATAACGGAGACAGGCTAAGACTTGAACAGGTATTCACTAATTTTTTGAATAATGCAATAAAATACTCCCCCAATGCAGATAAAATAATTCTTAACTGTAGTATACAATTTAATAATATAGTAGTATTCGTACAGGATTTTGGAATTGGTATTGAAAAAGAAAATCTTAATAAAATATTCGACAGATTTTACCGGGTTAATAATACCGAAATGAAATTTCAGGGGTTAGGATTAGGCTTATACATATCATCAGAAATAATAAAAGCTCACAAAGGCAGTTTTTGGATAGAAAGCGAATTGGGAAAAGGTTCAATATTTAATTTTCTACTTCCATTGAACAAAAATGAAGAGAAAAAAAATCTTAAAACAGATAATCAAACTTATTATCACGATTCGCAGATAAGCATTACATATAATAATGAAGATAAAAGTCTGGAGGTTGACTGGAAAGGCTATCAAAATTTTGATTCAGTAAAAAAAGGATGCTTAATAATGCTTGATCTTTTACAGAAAAACGATTGCACTAAAGTTTTAAATGATAATACACATGTATTGGGCAATTGGTCGGAGGCTGCAGACTGGGGCGGTACCGTTTGGTTTCCTGCAATGCAGCAAGCGGGGTTGCAATTTTTTGCGTGGATATATTCGCCCAGTACATTTAGTAAACTGGCTGCCCATAAAAGTTTAGATGTAATGGTGGGTAATATAACTACCCAGTTTTTTACTGATGTAGAAGATGCAAAAGTATGGCTGAAAAATATTGGTTAGTAGTTGTAAACTTTCTAATTCGGAATTAGAAATGACTTCCTCGTTGCCTGGCTTCGGTTATTGGTCAACAAGACGAAATAACGGCTCGGCTGGGGAAGACAAACAAGGGCGAAAATTTTCTTTTACCGTTTTGTGCATTCATTAATCCCAAATATTCTTTAAGTACTTCTATAGTAGCTTGATAACTTCGGTAACTGGCGCAAGTATGCAGGGCTGGGTTGGTGCTTTGCGTACTTGTGCCTTGTAAGAACTTACATAATTATTAATTTTTTATTTTTATACCATGAGCCGCAAATATAAATTTCATGATAATGATAAAATTTATTTTGTAAGTTTTGCTGTTATAAACTGGATTGATTTATTTGTTAGAAATATTTACAAAGATGTAATTGTTGATAGCTTACGTTTTTGCCAAAAAGAAAAAGGTTTGGAATTATACGGATGGTGCATAATGACAAGTCATGTGCATTTGATAATTGGTACAACCGGCAACCCTATGGAAAATATTATGAGAGATTTGAAGCGGCATACTTCAGAACAATTACGGAAAGTAATAGAAACAACGCTTGTTGAAAGCAGAAGAGAATGGATGTTGAAAATGATGAAAGATGCAGGTGCTTTAAATAATAACAATAGAGGTTTTCAATTATGGCAGCAGCATAATAATCCTATTGAGCTTATTAGTAACAGCATGGCACACCAAAAGTTAAATTATATGCATTATAATCCTGTGGAAGCAGGCTTTGTAAGTAAACCTGAAGACTGGCTTTACAGCAGTGCAATAGATTATTATGATGGAAAAGGATTGTTGGAAATTAAAATTTTGGATACATTAGTTTTGTAGAATGTTATATGGCACAAGTACGCTACGCTTAAAGCCAGCCCTGCATACTTGCGCCAGGATGGGGGGCAATCGTCCGCTTGTGCCTTGAAAAGAATTGCAAAATGTTTGAAGTAATATTTTCCAATTCTATTGATTTTGAAAATTTAAAATGACTTGAAGATTTGGTTTATGCTGGTTGAAGTTTTGTTATAAGGCACAAGCGGAAGCCGAGCCGTTGTTAGGTCTTGTGACCAACAACGAAGCTTAGTCCGAATCGAAAGGCATATTCATTCTTTGTAATGAGTTAATAATCCAAACTCATCAATACTCGTTTCGTAAAATT
>JAYVEA010000170.1:0-4108 GCA_043749085.1 Chitinophagales bacterium | reverse complement strand
GTCAATATTTTTATGATCGTTACCGGAAGCATGTACAAGTAAAACACCTTTGCTTTCGGCATACCTAACAGCATCATCAACCCATTTTTTTTGCGGAGAAAAATCTTTTCCAAAGCTCATGCTTATTATTTGTGCCCCATTATCCACTGCATACCGGATACCCAAAGCAATATCTTTATCATGCTCATCGCCATCAGGCACTACACGTACAGCCATAATTTTTACATTGTCTGCCACCCCATCCATGCCTATTCCATTATTTCTTTTAGCTGCAATAATTCCTGAAGTATGTGAGCCATGAAATGGGGCGCCAGCCATTACATCATTGTTCCCGTAATACCTGTCATTTATATTCGATTCATTATCCTTAACAATTTCACCACGATAATCTTTTGGAGGGTTATCTGCAGCCTCAGCTTTTCTTATTTCCTTTTCATAATTTTCAATTACTTCTTTATTTGTAATATTTTCATTGTTATTCAACTTACATGTACTAAGGTGAATGGATTTGGTATTCGCTGCAAATGCATTAACAGGAAAATAATTTTTAAGATCTTCACATGTGTACGAAGTTTTACCCAGGTCTTTTGAAATAATTGAATCTCCTTTTTTTAAAGCCGGAAGTATTCTTTGTATAAACATGATCTCTGCAGGATCAAAACCGTTCTCAATTTTTTGTTTGGCTTTCAGATACATTTCTATTTCAGCTTTTTCTTCAGGCGTTTTGGCCGAGGAAGGGTCAGGCGCTTTGGGGCCGTATTTTGCTTTAAGTTTATGATATACTCTTGCACCCTCATCTGAATCCTGCTCTACATTACGGCCATCCTTGCCACCGAGAAAATTCCATCCATAAATATCATCCACATACCCGTTGTGATCATCATCAATACCATTGCCCGGAATTTCTTTTGGATTATGCCATATAATACTTTTAAGGTCTTCATGTAAAGTATCTATGCCATTATCAAGCACTGCAACTATTACCTGTTTACTTTTTTTACCTTTTACAAATTCATAAGCTTTGTCAAGACTGATGCCATAATAATTATCATGTGATTTATCAAGTTGATACCAATTCTTTGGCACTTCTTTTTTTGAAGTTCCCTGTGCAACAGATGATAAAGAAATTGAGATTATTAAAAAGGAAAGTAAAGTGTGTTTTATAGAATTTATCATTCAATGATTTTTAGTTTGCAAATATTTTGAATAATAACTGCAAAAAGACTACCATTTATAAATATTATCAAAAATTTTAGAGAAAGGTGTTAAGATCAGACAGTAAACTTTATCCCCTGTGCAAGCGGAAGTTGATCTGTGTAATTTATTGTATTGGTTTGCCTGCGCATATAAACCTTCCAGGCATCGCTGCCACTTTCCCGTCCGCCGCCTGTTTCTTTTTCACCACCAAATGCGCCACCAATCTCAGCTCCCGAAGTTCCAATATTAACATTTGCAATCCCGCAATCACTTCCGGCCGCCGAAAGAAACTGTTCTGACTCCCTCATATTTAAAGTAAAAATAGAACTGGATAATCCCTGTGGAACATTATTTTGTAAAGCAATTGCTTCATCCAAGGTTTTGTATTTTATAAGATAAAGAATAGGAGCAAATGTTTCATGCTGAACAATTGGAAATTCATTTTCTACTTCTGCAATACATGGTTTAACATAACAACCGCTTTCATAACCATTACCTGATAATACTCCTCCTTCTACAACAAATTTTCCTCCCTGCTGTTTACATTTTTCAATGGCATCCATGTACATTTTTACAGCATTTTTATCTATCAGCGGACCTACATGATTATGTTCTTTTAATGGATCTCCAATTTTTAACTGTTTATAGGCCTTCACTAATTTTTCTTTAAAGATGTCGTAAACATCTTCATGAATTATTAAACGTCGTGTGGTGGTGCATCTTTGCCCGGCAGTTCCGCCTGCACCAAATAAACTACCAATTAATGCCATATCAAGATCAGCTTCTTTGGAAATTATGATGGCATTATTTCCTCCCAATTCCAATAAGCTTCTTCCTAATCTTGTCGCAACCGCAGCACCAACTGCTTTACCCATTTTTGTTGAGCCTGTTGCAGAGATCAATGCTACCCGCTTATCGTTACTTATCCATTCACCAGCTTCTTTACCTCCAATAATTAAATTATTTACACCTTCAGGCACTTCATTTTTCTCAAATACTTCAGCAACGATATTCATGCAGGCAACAGCACATAAAGGTGTTTTTTCAGACGGCTTCCAGATACATACATCCCCGCAAACCAGTGCCAGCATGTTGTTCCAGCTCCATACAGCAACAGGAAAATTAAAAGCTGAAATAATTCCTACAAGTCCAAGCGGATGATACTGCTCATACATCCTGTGGCCGGGCCGTTCACTATGCATAGTTAATCCATACAATTGCCTTGATAAGCCAACAGCTAAATCGCATATATCTATCATCTCCTGAACTTCGCCCAAACCTTCCTGGAGACTTTTACCCATTTCATAGCTAACGAGTTTTCCTAAGGGTAATTTATTTTCTCTAAGAGCATCCCCAATTTGCCGTACAATATCACCACGTTTTGGCGCAGGCCATAAGCGCCATCTTACAAATGCTTCCTGTGCTGTTTGAATTACTGCATCGCAGGTTTCTTTATTAACTGTATTTACAGAAGCAATTAATTTTCCATCAACAGGTGAATAGGATTCTATTTTTTCAGCTTTAGCTGTTAACCATTTTGTGCCCGTTGATATACCATTGTTATTTTTATTTATGTTTAATTGAGAGAGAAAATCCATAACAAGTTTTTGTAAAGATATAAACGTTTGAACTAATGAACTTTTAGTATTGCTCACTCTCATTCGGAAAATCTTTATTCTTTACATCTTTAATATAGTTTTGAACTGCACCTGTAACTTGCTGATGAAGATTAAGATATTGACGAAGAAATCTCGGCTTGAATTCTGTATTTATACCAAGCATATCATGCATAACCAATACCTGCCCATCGCAATGTCTTCCTGCACCAATTCCGATAGTGGGAATGTTTAAACTTTCGGTAACTTCTTTTGCAAGTGATGCAGGAATTTTTTCCAAAACAATCGCAAAGCAACCGGCTTCCTGTAACAACAAAGCATCTTTTTTTAATTTATCTGCTTCGGCTTCTTCCTTTGCCCTTACAGTGTAGGTGCCGAATTTATAAATAGACTGTGGTGTTAATCCTAAGTGTCCCATAACAGGTACCCCTGCGCTGATAATTCTCTTTACTGATTCTAGAACTTCTTCTCCACCTTCCAATTTTATTGAATGAGCGCCGGTCTCTTTCATAATTCTTATGGTAGAATTTAAAGCTTCTTTCGAGTTACCCTGGTAAGCACCGAAGGGAAGATCAACAATAACAAGGCACCTGTCAACACCTCTTACAACAGATGAAGCATGATAGATCATTTGGTCTAAAGTTATCGGCAAGGTTGTTTCATGCCCCGCCATCACATTGCTGGCAGAATCTCCGACAAGAATTATATCAATACCGGCAGTATCAAAAATTTTTGCAAAAGAAAAATCATAGGCAGTAATCATAGAGATCTTTTCTCCTGCCGCTTTCATTTTCAGCAAAGTGTTTGTAGTAATTTTTTTTACTTCTTTATTAACTGACATGGGTAAAAGTTTAAAATATTTAAGAAGCCTGTCTGCCGGTAAGCAGGTTCAAAAGGTTAATATGTTGAACACATTGCGATAGAGTGGGAGATGGTTCTGCGTTAGAATAAAACAAATCCTTGTGAGCAATCGCCTGGATAAAAGTAAAGAAATTTACACCATAATATTATGCAATTTTATTTCTTCGTACAAATGCTGTATCAATCCATCAGCAAGACCAATACGGGGAACATATATTTCATTTGCGCCTGACCAGCGCATAGTATTAAGATAAATTAATAGTGCTGGTACAATTACGTCTGCTCTATCTTCTTTAAGCTTGTAAATATTTATCCGATCAGTTAAAGAAACATTGCTTAATTCTTTATAATAATCCCTGAGAAGCTGCAGTGCTAAAGGTTTATCTTCTTTTGTTTTACTAAGAGAGAATATCTTATTGATATTTCCGCCGGAG
>JAYVEA010000169.1:0-12911 GCA_043749085.1 Chitinophagales bacterium | reverse complement strand
TACCGAACAGAGCAGTTAAGCCCCTCATGGCCGATGGTACTACACAACAATGTGGGAGAGTAGGTAGCTGCCATATCTATTTTAAGCCTTTCAGTTTTCACTGAGAGGCTTTTTTGTTTTATGTCAGGAAGGAAGAATAATTAAAGAAGAATTTTGTTGATTATAATTTTCAATCTGTTTCAATACATCGAGTGAGATTATTAACCAAAGAAGTCCTGTTATATATCCCACAGCTACATCACTTGCATAATGCACCCGTAGGTACACACGACTGAATCCTATTAACTGGATAAAAATAATCAGTGAGACTATTAATGACAACTTAAGGGGCTTATCTTTTATTGTTTGTGAAATAATATAGATAAGCAATCCATAAAATGTAACACTCATAATAGCATGACCACTCGGGAAGCTTAATCCCTTTGCAGCTTCCAAAGGATAAAGCGGTCGTTTTTTTTTGAATAAATATTTTAAAAGAAACATTAATCCAAGACTACTTAATGCAATAGAAGCAATGCGTATTGAAAACCATGAACGTTTTTTTATAAAAAGAAAATAAAATATCAGAGAAAGATTTGCCGGTATAAAAAAGTTATGCGTACCAAAATAGGTGAAGAATGACATTATCCTTGTATTTCTTTCATTAGTATGCGCTTTTGCCATCTCAAATATTTTTAGATCTAATTTTTTATGTTTGCGCACACTGGGCCGTATCAAAAAAATTAATCCCGCCAAAGCACCAGTAAACATTGCTAAATACGCAATCATTTCTGAAGAGACGGCTCCTGCACCAGCCCAAAATTTATTTTGCTTTTTCATTGTGCTTTTTCACAAGCAAAGAGTATGCGAGGAGTTTATTTAATATCTTTCATACACATGGAACTAAAGCAAACAATTCTATTATTAATTAATCCCCTGGGAAATAAAAATAGGATCGGGAAGATTACTAATCAGATATCTGAGGACTTATCTAAAAAGAAAATCCTTTTTACATCATTTATCGAATTCTGGCCTGAAGATATAAATGCTTACAAAGAAGTATGGTTAATAGGAGGAGATGGTACACTCAATTATTTTTTAAATTTTTATCAGCGCATCGAAGTACCTATTGTAATTTTCAAAGGGGGAACAGGGAATGATTTTGCTACCAAACTCTATGGTGATATAACTGTTGGTAAGCAAATTACTAACGTGTTGAATGCTGAAATTAAAAGTGTTGATGCTGCTGAATGTAATGGAAGCAAATTTATAAATGGAGTCGGGATTGGATTTGATGGCGAAGTACTGAAATCAATAAATTCAATTCGCTTATTAGGAGGTCACATAGGTTATCTATGGGTTGTAATCAGGAAAATATTTTCTTTTAAAGAAAAAAGTTATAAAATAGAATTGAATGACAATACTCTATCGGAAAAATTTCTATTAGTTATGATAACCAATTCTACCACCACAGGCGGAGGTTTTATTGTTTCACCTGAAGCTAAGATTGATGATGGAAGATTAAATATGATTTTATGTAAGCCTTTGCAAATATTCAAAAGATTAAAAAATCTGCCAATAATTGAAAAAGGAAAACATTTAGACAAAGATTTTATTCTTCATAAAGAAGTTACTGATATAAAAATTGAATGTGAGAAAGAAACGCTTGCACAAATTGACGGTGAATTAATAAATGCAAAATCATTTAATATAAAAGTTCTGCCTAAACGCTACCTGTTTAAGTACTAAAGATTTTTTATTATCTCATCAGCAAACTCACTAGTTTTTAAAAGAGTAGCATCTTTCATCAGGTTATAAAAATCTATTGTTACTTTTTTACTGCGAATGGTTTTTCCAACTGCATTGGTAATTGATTCTGCAGCATCACGCCAGCCCATATATTCCAGCATCATTACCCCGCTTAATATTACCGAGGATGGATTCATGGTATTGGTATTCGCAAACCTTGGCGCAGTGCCATGTGTGGCTTCAAATACTGCATGCCCTGTTAAATAATTTATGTTTGCACCCGGTGCAATACCAATGCCGCCTACCTGCGCAGCCAATGCATCACTGATATAATCGCCGTTTAAATTCAGTGTTGCTATCACTGAATAATCCTGCGGTGTCAGCAAAGCCTGTTGTAAAAAATTATCCGCTATGGCATCTTTGATAATTACTTTTCCTCCTATGGAACTTATTCTCATTTCTTCATTTGCCACTGCCTCACCACTTTCTTTTTTTGTTGCTTCCCATTGGTTCCATGTATAAACATCTCCCGCAAATTCTCTTTCTGCTAATTCATATCCCCAATTTTTAAATGCACCTTCAGTAAATTTCATTATGTTGCCTTTATGAACAATTGTTACCGAAGGCATTTTATTTGCGATGGCATATTCAATCGCAGAACGTATCAATCTTTCAGAACCTTCTTTACTAACAGGTTTAATTCCAAATGAAGTTGTTTCGGGGAAGCGAATATTTTTTACTCCCAATTCATTCTGTAAAAAATCCAATAGTTTTTTAGCTTCAGGTGTTCCGGTCATGTATTCAATACCTGCATAAATATCTTCAGTGTTCTCCCTGAAAATTACCATATTAACTTTTTCAGGCTGCCACATGGGCGAGGGAACTCCTTCAAAATATTTTACAGGCCTGAGACATACATACAAATCAAGCTCCTGGCGCAAAGCCACATTCAGACTGCGTATTCCGCCACCAACGGGTGTTGTGAGCGGTCCTTTGATTGATAAAAGATATTTTTTAAAAGCATCCATAGTTGCTTTAGGCATCCATTCTCCTGTTTGATTAAATGCTTTTTCCCCGGCAAGTACTTCAAGCCATTCTATTTTCTTTTTTCCTGCGTATGCTTTTTCAATTGCTGCATCAAAAACACGTACACTTGCCTTCCAAATATCAGGGCCAATTCCATCGCCTTCAATAAAAGGTATAGTTGGATTATCAGGAACAATTAATTTCCCATTTCTGCCCATTGAAATTTTTTCTGCCATATTATTTTAAAAATTTATCGAACAGGTTAACCATTCTTTATCAAACTTTACACCATCATATTTTTTGTAAAAATTTATTGCAGGAGCATTCCAATCTAATACCTGCCAAACAATCCCATTGAATTTTTTTTCTTTTGCTTCTTCAATCAATCTTTCAAATAATAATTTGCCGATTTGCTTTCCACGATGCTCTTCATTTACTAAAAAATCTTCCAGGTACATTCGTTGTCCTTTCCATGTTGAATACCTGATATAGTATAAAGCGAATCCTTCAACCTTTCCATCTACTTCTGCCACTAATGCCCACCACACAGGCTTTTCTCCAAAGCCGCTTTCTTCAAAATGTTGCTGCGTAACCGTCATCTCTTCCGGCGCTTTTTCATAAACTGCCAACTGGTGAATTAGTTCCAATAACCTTTTACAGTCTTCTTTAACTGCTCTTCTTATAATAACGGCTCCCTCTAAATCTCCCCCGTTAGGGGAGACTTTCGAAGAACTTAATTCTTTGATATTCTTTTCTGAATTCACTGAATGTTTACTTTATCTTTTCTACGATGTAGATTTAATAACTTCTTTTTGTGAGGATTTAACAGGTTGAAGCGCCTGGTCAAGATCATTTAAAATATCAGCAATACTCTCTATTCCTACACTCATTCGGATCAGCCCGTCAGTAATTCCATACTGTTCCCGTTTTACTTTTGCTACTCCATAATGCGTCATAGAAGCAGGATGTGATAAAAGTGTATCACACGTACCAAGCGAAACAGCACGTATGCACATTTGAAGTTTATCAATAAATTTTTTACCGGCTTCTAATCCACCCTTTAATTCAAAACTTAGTAATGCACCGGGATGCTTCATTTGTTTTGTTGCTGTTTGATGATCAGGATGCGATGGCAATCCTAAATAATTTACTTTTCCAACGGCAGGATGCATATCCAAAAATTCTGCAACCTCAATTCCATTATCACAATGGCGTTCCATTCTCACTTCTAAAGTTTTCATTCCCTGCGTTAATAAAAATGCATCAAATGGATTGCTGTTACCGCCAAGCAGGCGATGAACCTTTGTCATCCTTCCTTCCATGTATTCAATATCTTTACCCACCAAAGCTCCGCCAATTGCGGTTCCGTGACCATTTAAAAATTTTGTGGTGGAATGAAAAACGTAATCCACTCCATATTTAAAGGGCTGTTGTAAAAAGGGAGTAGCAAAAGTATTATCCACCGCTACAATTAAATTATACTTTTTTCCAAGCTTCGTTAACTCATCAATATCCACGCATTGAATAGTAGGATTAGCAGGCGTTTCCAGATAAAGCATTTTTATTTTGTTATCGCTCTTAATCGTTTCTTCTGCTTTATTAAGATCTCTTAAGTCAACAATAATTGTTTCAATTCCCAGTCCCGGTAAAACTTTTTCCAACAGTTCCTGCATGCCTCCATATAAAGAATAATGAGTAAGAACTTTATCTCCTGCTTTTAAATTTCCAATCATCAACGTAGATAGAGCAGCCATGCCACTTGCATGAAGTATGGTTTTTACTTTTAAGGGTTCTCCATTTTTATCAATAACTCCAAAAGTTTCAAATGCGGAAATTTTTTCTTCAGCTTCGGTCATTGTGGGATTACCCCAGCGTGAATAAATGTATCCTTTTTCTTCTCCTGAAAACCGTCGCATGCCCTGCTCGGCATCATCAAAAATATAAGTGCTGCTTGCATAGATGGGAGTGAGGTGCGAATAATTTTCATCTTTCTGGTGACCACTGTGAACAGCGACTGTTCCAAATCCTGTAAGAAAATCTTTTTTTTCCGGCATGTTGATAATTAATGGTGAAGAATGAATGACGAATAATTAAGTTTGAAGCAAATGTAACAAAAACATGAAGCAACTTTTACAACAATATGCGGCTTATAATATATGGGCCAATAAAAGATTTATTGAAATGGCAAACCAGCTGTCTGATGAGCAGATCAATCAAGAAATTGTAAGCAGCTTTCCCTCTGTTTATAAGACTGCTTTGCATTTAATGGAAGTTGAAAATGCGTGGTGGGAGCGGTTAAAACTGGTTGAACATCCGAGTTTATCCGGTTGGTTTTCGGGAAATTTTGAGGAGCTATCTAAAAGATGGTTGGAGTTATCCCAGCAATGGCTTAACTGGATAAAAGACGCTAATGATGCCAACATCACCCACGTATTTGCTTACTATAATTCAAAGAAAGAATATTTTAAACAGCCTGTTTATGAAATGCTTTTGCATTTATTCAATCATCAAACATTTCACAGGGGACAATTGATAACGATGTTAAGGCAATTGGGATTGGATAAAATTCCACCGACAGATTATATTGTTTTTTCGAGAGGAAATAAAAGATAAGTATAGGATCGATGTTTCAAAAATAGTTGTTGCTTTATAAATTAGCATAAATTACAATAATGGTGTGACATTCTTTTGTCCCGCCCCTGCTATTCGCCCTCTTATTTACGTCAATCACCCAGTTGTTTGGGGAAACTACTCTGTACTTTTTATTATCGTTGTAATATAGTGTTAGATTTATTATTACGAATTATAACTACTTTTAAAAGAAGCAATACTTGTCTGCATGATAGCATTGAAGACTCAATGAAACATTTAAAATTTATATGGTCATGTTTCTTATCAATTTTTTTCTCCATTGGTTATGCGCAAAATGGCCATATTGATAAGCTGCTAAAAACTTTACCTTATTTAAAAGATAGCGCAAGAATTGATTGCCTGAATGAATTAGGTTTCGAATATTCTAATCCATATTGGAATGCATCATTTATAGTACAAACGGATATTGCGCTTCTGTATATTCTTCAGGCTCAAAAAGAATCGAAAAAATTAAATTATTTACATGGTATAGGCGCATCGTTGCAGAATCTGGGAATGGTAGCAGAAGAGCGAGGGGATTATATTAACTCTGAAACTTATACACGCCTTGCCATTCCATTACTTGAAAAAACGACTCGCCAAACGGAATTCAAAAGAGCATATGTTAATCTGGGGTGGTGTGCATTAAACCGAGGTAGGTATATTGAGGCATTAAATATTTTAAAGAATGTATTATCCTATTATTTATCGGTAAAAGATACAAATCACATTGCAATGATCTACCGAATGATTGGCAATACCTATATTAATCTTGGATATACAGAAAAAGCTTTTCATTATTTTCAATTAAACAATGAGGTCAAAAAAAATATAGGTGACATTGTTGGCACCATGTATAGTCCGAACTTTAAAGCCAAATTATATTTAATTGCCGGAGATACCTCAAAGGCTGTGTTTTATTTCAGACAAAGTGCTGATAGTGCAAAAGCCATGAATATGATGAGGGTCTATAACCTGGCTATGGCAAATATTTATACACTTACTTTTATAGGTGATTCCTCTCTAAATTTTTTTAAGCAAAATATCAGTTTAATAAATTCAACAACTACAGATTCTCTTGTAAGAAAGAAAATTTTAATGACGAACGAAAAAAATATTACTGAAATATTTCTTAGGCTGAATAATTACGATGAAGCACTTGCTCACTCCTGGAAGCCCTTAAAGGAGTTTACAGAGGGTGGTGATATAAATCAACTAATGACCGTTCTAAAAAATATAGCTAAAGCTTATGATGGAAAACGAAATGATACGAAAGCATTGTATTATACAAAACAAATGCTTGCTTATGCGGAAAAAAACGGCGCAAGACTCTGGATGCAAGATGGATACCTTTTACTATGGCATATATACGATAGGAAAAAACTGGAACCTTTAGCCTATAAATACCATTTAAAATACTCTTCTGTAAAAGATTTTATGGAGATAAATAATTATAAAGCAAAAATATTAGCTTGGGATGCAATCACAGCTATGAATGCTGACGAAAATAATTATGAAACACAGCTAAAAACAGCAGAACAAAAAAATAATACCAGAGTTGCATTGATAAAAAAGGAGAAGCAAACATTACTATTAAGTTTTATGGTTGCTGTTGTTATTGGGATTTTATTTATTGGGATTTTGGTTAGAAATATCAGGCTTAAAACACGAAAGAATCAATTGCAACTCTTAATAATAGAAACAAATGCTCAACTGGAAAAAAGAAAAATAGAACAGGAAATGATAGAATTGAAGATGCAAAAAACAGAACTTGAAATGCAGGCTCTGCGGGCACAAATGAATCCGCATTTTATTTTTAATTCACTTAACTCTATAAATCGTTTTATTCTGCAGAATAATAAGAGTCAAGCATCCCAATACCTTACTAAATTTTCAAGATTAGTAAGGTTGATATTACAAAACTCTCAGTCAGCTTTAATATCTCTGGAAAGTGAGTTGGAATCATTAGGGTTATATTTAGAATTGGAAGCTGTTCGTTTTGATCATCATTTTGATTTTACCATAACTGTTGATAAAGAACTGGATACTTTAATAATTAAATTGCCGCCGCTTGTTATCCAGCCTTATGCAGAAAATGCCATCTGGCATGGGCTAATGCATAAGGATGAAAAGGGGCATTTGCAAATAGAATTATATGAAGAAAAAGATGTGTTGTGTTGCAAAATAACCGATGATGGTATTGGAAGAAAGAAAGCTAATGAATTAAAAAGTAAATCCGCATCTACTCACAAATCATTGGGAATGCAAATAACCGCCAACAGAATTGCCATGTTGCAACTAACTGAGCAGTCAGAAAAACAAATAAAAATTATTGACCTGGTATTACCCGATGGGAGTGCTGGGGGAACTGAAGTATTGCTTAAAATTCCTATCTGTTATGATTAAAGCAATAATAATAGATGATGAAATACATTGCTTGCAAACACTTAGTATCCTACTAAAAGAATTTTGTTCTGATGTGCAATTGCTGCAACAATGTAATTCTGCTAAAAAAGGCCTGGAAGCAATTGTAAAGTTTAAACCAGACCTTGTCTTTCTTGATATTGAAATGCCGGTGATGAATGCGTTTGAATTATTAGAACAGTTTTCTGAAATTACATTTGCTATCATTTTTACTACAAGTTATGATCAGTATGCAATTAAAGCCATTCGCTTTAGTGCATTGGACTATCTGTTAAAGCCTGTTGATCCCAATGAATTAAAGAATGCAGTAGAAAAGGTAAAAGAACAACGTCATTTACCTTTGGCTGAACAATTCCAAATGTTGCTGAAACAAATAAATGGTAAAAATAGTGGCTTTAATAAAATTGCAGTGCCTACTGCCGAAGGTTTTGAATTAGTTCCTGCGGACCAAGTTTTGTATTTTGAAGCAAATGATAATTACACTCACCTTTTTCAGAAGAATAAAAATAAAATAATAGCCTGCAGAACACTAAAAGAAATGGAAGAGCAAATACAGGATTTTACTTTCTTTATCCGTGTTCATAATTCCTATATGGTTAATTTAAATGAAGTAGCTAAATATGTTCGTGGCGAAGGTGGTTATCTTGTTATGAGTGATGGTTCATCTGTAAATGTTTCCCGTAGCCGTAAAGATGCTTTGTTGAAATTTTTTTAAAATACCCCTTCCCACCAATTACCTCTTTATTATGTCAATTGCTCAGTCGTGCTGGTAAATCCATTACCTATATAATATTTTTAAATCGTTATTACACAATTATCATTAACTATTTAAATTTAAAAAAATGAAAAAGTTGATCTATCAATTATTAATAATGGTATTTAGCCTTATTATATTTGCCTTTACTATCAGCAGTTGTCAAAAAGTAACTCCAGCATCTTATATGGAACAAGAAAAATCCAATTCAGCAGTACCTAATGTAGCTAATCGGGCAATGCCTAATTTTAATCTGGAAGTTATATTGCGTGGAGAAAGTAAAGCTTTCGGACTTGTGAAATTCAGGCAGGATAATGATGCAGATAAAATTGTTATATTAGATACATGGGTTCATAATCTGCTGCCAAATCATTCCTATAAATTACAAAGAGCGGTAGATAGAAACTTAGACGGTAATTGTACCGGAACATGGCTCACACTTGGAAAAGGCTCTGTCCCTCAATTAATCTATACAGATGAAAATGGAACCGGAAGAGAAGAACTTTGGCGAAACCTATCTGCTTTCCCTTCTGGGACAACATTTGACATTCATTTTCGCGTAATGGATGCAATAAGCTCCGCTATTGTTTTAACAAGTGATTGTTACCAATTTACGGTGAGGTAAAAGGCAAAAACAGTGAATCTAAAAAGTAATTAGCGGTTTTTTTTCTGGATTTAAATATTTTAAATGATGGGCGGTGTTTAATTTAAAGGAGATAATAAAAACGAATCTATATGAAAATTATCAAAATACTAAGAGTTTGGGGTATCATACGCCCACTTCACCAACGTGGCTCCCCATGTAAAGCCGCCGCCAAATGCAGCCAGCACAATGTTATCACCTTTCTTTAATTGCTTTTCCCACTCCCATAAACACAAAGGGATTGTTGCTGAAGTCGTATTGCCATAGCGCTGAATGTTCAGCATCACTTTATCAATGGATAAACCCATCCGGTTGGCGGTGGCATCAATAATTCTTTTATTGGCCTGGTGAGGAACCAGCCATGCTATATCATCTCCTGTTAATTTATTTCTTTCCAATAATTCATAGGAAATATCTGCCATTCCTTTTACGGCAAACTTAAAAACCTGTGGACCTTCCTGGTAGATGTAGTGTTCTTTTGCCATCACAGTTTCAATGCTGGCGGGCCTTCTGGAACCTCCCGCTTTCATATTTAAATAGGCCTCGCCACTTCCATCTGATTTTAATAAACTATCTAAAACTCCATAACCTTCAAAGTTTGGTTCTAACAAAATGGCGCCTGCCGCATCTCCAAATAAAACGCAGGTGGTACGATCGCTGTAATCAGTAATGGCACTCATTTTATCTGTGCCAACTACCACAACTTTTTTATATCGCCCACTTTCAATGAACGCAGCACCAGTTGTTACACCAAATAAAAAACCGGAACAGGCAGCGCCAAGATCGAAGCCAAAGCAATTAACTGCTCCTATTTTATTGGCAATAATATTTGCAGAAGCAGGAAAAAGCATATCGGCAGTAACAGTGCAGCAAATAATGAGATCAATTTCTGAAGGCTCAATTCCTCTTTTTTTACAAAGTTCTTCAACAGCGGGTGCACCCATATCGGATACTCCTTTACCTTCTCCTTTTAAAATTCTTCTTTCTTCAACACCCGTTCTTGTTTTTATCCATTCGTCATTGGTATCAACCATTGTTTCCAGTTCGGCATTGGTAAGTCTGTATTCCGGAACGTATGCTCCAACTGCTGTGATGGCTGCTGTAATTTTTTGGCTCATTAAGTTCTTATTTGAAAATCTAAAAGTACAACATAACTCGTATTTGCTTTATTCACTCATAAACAAATTCATAATATTGAGTTTCAACCAAGTGAATTACTTATTTTTGAGACTGACTTAACAACATGATTGCATATTTAGCAGGCAAATTTTCCTATAAGAACCCGGCAGTAGTTTATATAGATGTAAATGGAGTTGGATACGAAGTGAATATCAGCTTAAACACCTGGTCGCAAATTCAAAATCTTTCTGAAGGAAAATTATTTACTTATCTCCAGGTTAAGGAAGATGCACATACACTGTATGGCTTTTTTGATATAGCAGAGAAGGAAATGTTTGTATTGCTGATAGGAGTTTCAGGGGTTGGTGCAGCAACTGCAAGAATGATGTTGTCTTCAATGAAACCTTACGAAATTGGCAAGGCTATTTTACAGAATAATTCTAAATTGCTTGAGAGTGTAAAGGGTATAGGAAGAAAGACTGCGGAGAGATTGGTTTTGGAATTAAGGGATAAGGTAAATAAACAGTCTTTTGACGTGAACATTTCAACTGCAAAGGGCAATAGTTTAGAGCAGGATGCGTTAAATGCATTAGTGGCTTTAGGAATATCAAAACACGTTGCAGAACAATCACTTAACAAAATTATTCGTACTGAACCATCCATAACACACTTAGAGGAACTAATTAAAAAAGCATTAAAAGCTATTTGAGAAAAATCTACCCTAATTAATTGATGGATGTTGCTTCAAAGAAAACTGGCACCAAAACTTATTGGCTTTGGATTATCATGCTTTATTTTATTTGCCTCTACGCAAAAAATATCTGCACAGAATACATCTAATAAAGATTCTCTTCCATATCCAATACAGGACAGGCGGGGAGATTTTATTTCCAGTGATAAAAGAACATTTGATCTTAATCAACCTTCCAATATAAAAGATTCTGTTGCTTACGATCCCATAACAAAGCGGTATTACGTGTTTGAAAAAATCGGGAGCAAATATTACAGAGCGCCCACATGGTACACCTTTGATGAATTCATGGCCCTGCAGGGCAAAAAAGATGAGAAGGAATATTTTCAAAAACGTGCCAACACTTTAAGTCTGTTAAACCGACGGCTTATTAAGCCTAAGCTTAATATTTATGATAATCTCTTCAACCGTTTATTTGGCAATGGAAAGATCGAAATACAGCCGCAGGGTAATGTTGATATAACTGCAGGTTACCAGGGGCAAAATATAAAAAACCCAACCTTACCTGAAAGAGCGAGAAAAAATGGCGGTTTTGATTTTGATATGGCTGCCCAGTTAAATGTGAATGCCAACATTGGGAATAAATTAAGATTCCCTATCAGTTATAATACATTAGCTAACCTTGATTTTACCAATCAATTAAAATTAGATTATACCGGCACTGATGATGAAATTATAAAACGCATAGAGGCAGGAAATATATCTTTTTCATCAAGAAGTACACTAATACCAGGGGCACAATCCCTGTTCGGTTTAAAAACACAATTGCAATTTGGTAAATTATTTATTACTGCACTTATAGCCAATCAAAAATCTCAGCGCCAGTCAATTAACCTGCAGGGTGGCGCAGCAGCCCAGCGATTTGAAATAAAAGCCGATGAGTATGAAGAGAACAGGCATTTTCTTGTAGCTCAATACTTCAGAAATAATTATAATAAAACGATGAGCACTTTGCCGGCTGTTACAACGCAAGTGCAAATTTTGCGCATGGAAGTTTGGGTAACCAATAAAAACGGCACCACAACTGATGCAAGAGAAATAGTTGGTTTGATGGACCTGGGAGAATTAAATCCATATCATCCATTTCCTGTTACCGGAACGTTACCTTCTAATGGAACAAACACAGAATATAAAGATATTATCACTAATTCAACTGCACGTGATCCTGCATTGATAACAAGCCAGTTGATTGGAATGGGATTAAGCCCGGTGCAGGATTTTGAAAAAACATTTGCAAGAAAATTAGATTCAAGCCAATACTTCTACAATCCTAAGATCGGATTTCTTTCCCTTAGTCAACCATTGCAGGCTGATGAGGTTTTAGCTGTTGCTTATCAATACACTTACAATGGAAAAGTTTACCAGGTAGGTGAATTTTCCCAGGACTTGCCGCCGGATACAACTTTTGGTAATCAAAAAGTATTGTTCTTAAAATTATTAAAAGCAACTTCACAAAGACCGTCATTGCCTATCTGGCAATTAATGATGAAGAATGTGTACAGCGTTGGTTATGGAACCCTGGAGAGACAGGATTTTAAACTGGATGTTTTATACGAAGAACCCGGCCTGGGTGCAAAACGCTATTTTCCTTATGGGAATATTAACCAGGGAACTCCTATTCTTACGTTAGTAAATTTAGACAGGCTGAATAATCAAAATGATCCGCAACCCGATGGCGTTTTTGATTACGTGGAAGGCTATACCGTAATCCCGCAATACAGCAGGATCATCTTTCCTGTTTTAGAACCTTTTGGAAGAGACCTTGCAATTAAAGTTTATTCGTCTCCTCCTGTAACTGCAAAGGACACCTTATATTATCCTTTATATGATTCTAT
>JAYVEA010000168.1:0-12916 GCA_043749085.1 Chitinophagales bacterium | reverse complement strand
ATATTCTGCAGCGTTAATAGAGGCATCTGAAAAATCTAAAGGAACAATTATAGTATTCATATAATTTTTTAATTAGTGCTAAAAGTTAGTATTCATTATATTTCTTTTATTGTTTCTCAAACCTTCCTGTTGTTTGTTTAATCTTAATTTGATACATTATTGGTTTTATGCGATTACCATCATCAACTGTGCCTGTTACCCTATGCTGATGTTGATGAATAGAAGAACCCGTCATTAATGTTAGTACATGCCCGAATAAATATTCTCTTGCTTTCTCTGCTTCCTTACCGGCAAGTTCCTGAAATTTACCTGATGCCACTACACTTTGCCAGTTGTTCATGCTTGTCATTACATCTACCTCAAAACATACATTCGCATTCTTTCTTATTATTTCCAGTTTCATTCCTTCTTTTGTTTGTCCGATAATATTTTTTCCATCATACACATAAGTTACGGGGGTGATGTAGGGTTTTTTACCATCAGTGTAACCTATTCTGCCAACTGACTGGCTTAGGAGGAGATTTTCAATTTCGGTCTCATTTAATTTTCCCAACATAATATAATTATTTAAACATTTTTTATATACTCTCTGGTACAAAAATAAAATAGGCATAGAACCTATTTTATGATTTTCCGCACCCTAAAACATGATAAAAATCACCTGTTGGTATAACGATAATCAGAAAAATAAATTGATGAACAAAATACCTTTGGGTTAAAATTCACATATGAAAACAATATTGATTGCAACAGACTTTTCCGGGGCATCAAGAAATGCATCATTATATGGAGTACAATTTGCCAGGGCAGTTAATGCTAATATCATTTTATTTAATGCCTACAAAATTCCATCACCTGCCGCAGGATTGGGAGTAAGTGTATCAAGGTATGATGTAATGATGCAAACAGATAAAAGGTTATTGGAAGAGGCGGATTTTCTGGATCCTAAAATGGATATAATAGAAATCATTTGCGATGAAGGTTTGCCAGAAGATGCTATTATTAATATAGCAAATGAAAAAAAGGCGGATTTTATTATTATCGGCATGAAAGGCAGCGGTAAAAGCTTTAAAAAGATATTCGGCAGCACAGCCACATCCTTAGCAAAAAGCTCAAACATACCAGTTATTATAGTACCCGAAGATGCAAAATTTAAAAACCCGGATGTTATTGTATTTGCGAACGATATTAATATTGATTCAGATAAAGAGATACCGGAAAAAATCATAGCCATCAATCAGCTTTTCAAATCAAAATTATATGTGGTTAAGGTGATCAAAAATGAAAATGAAGAAAGGTTTGAAGTATATGATACCCCCCAAAAATTTAAAAAAACTTTTCAGGTTTTAGATACATCATTTCAATACCCTGTTGATACTGATATCAGACATGAATTAAATGTGTTCATAAAAAAACATCATGCCGGTATGCTGGTAATGATGCCCCACAAGCATAAATGGCTGGAACGGCTTTTTAGAAAAAGTAATACAAAGGATATGATTTTTCATACGCAGATACCGTTATTGGTTTTGCCTGAAAGGCAAAATGTAGTTCGTCATTCTTTTAAAAATAAAAGAAGTGAGCAAAAAGTCTTTTAAAAAAAATGGGCTAAAATATTTGCTGGCATTAAAGTCGTAGAGAAATATGGCCTTAATTTAATCTTAGTACGATTGAATCTGCAATACTTTCATATATGTATCCATTAATTGAAGATATTTGTCCGTTTCTTTTAACGCAGCTATTTTCTGTTCATCATCAACAGCATACCGGGCTCTGATACTATTGACTTTTGCACGGATATTTGAGCGGTAACTTTTATAATATATAAAAAGCTTACAATCCTCCTCTGTTCTCATGGAAGGAAAAAGGCCATTGTAACAGTTGAGAAATAAATCACTCAAATCCTGCCTGCCAAATGCATCAAGATCCATACACAGAAAAGCAATCTCGTTCAATACGTCGATCTGACGGTAATCATCGTTAAATTCTATACAATCAAAAGGTTGAGGGTATGGTAATAAAAAAATATTCCTGGAATGTAAATCCCCATGACAATCTTTAAAAAAACCTGCTTTTAACCTGGTTTCTAAAAGTGCTTTGTTATTCTGCATAAATGCATTAGAGGTAGCAACGGCGTTGCTGATTATAGTACCGCTATTGCTATTCGAATGTTTGCTTAGATAATCACTTTCGTCTTCCAAATCATTAAATTTTTTTTGAACATCCAAAACGTCCTTTTGAAAAATGATGTCTGTCTTTTTATGGAATATAGCAATTCGCTCCGCTAACTTACGTATATGTGAATCCGTTACACTATTATTCATCAAAAGCATATCCATTTGCTTTTGACTGTCCATTTTTTTCATCTTGACGGCGTAATCAATTACTTCACCATTTTTTCCACCAATGAAATGGCGACCCGATATTGTCCTTACAGGTTGCACATCAATGTATATTTCATCAGTTAGCCTTTTATTTAATTCTATTTCTCTGTGGCAAAAATATTTTCGCTTTTCCAGACTGGAAAAATCTAAAAATGAATATTGTATGGGCTTTTTAATTTTATATACAAAATGATCACATATAAATACCCATGAGATATGGGTTTCTATCATACCAGGAAGACCTTTGTATTCCTCAAATTGGCCTTTTAAAAGCAGTTCATTTATTTGTTCTTTTGTCATCTTTTAAATGCAGATAATTCGTGGTTTTTTGTAACATCTCAGCAATGTTATCATTCGTTGATCGCAATATTAAATGAGGCTCATACATAGGCTCCCATTGTTCTTCTATTACCTTATATACTTCAAAATCAGCATCGCTATCCATCCGGGGTATTTTTAATCTTTCTATGATAAGAGATTCATCGGCTGTAACTTCTATAAACGTGATTCCACCTTTCAGTTCGGCGTCGCCCATGAATTTTTTCCTGATTTCATTTTTGTAAAATGTGGCATCCAATACAAGGTTTCTTTTCTGTTTCAGGAATTCCTTCATTTGTAACTGCATCCGATGATAGACTGATAATTTCTCATTTAAAGAATACGTTCTTTTATCAAGCATTTGCTTTCTTACCCTGTCACTGTTTATGTAATCAGCGTTGATCAAGGTGGAAAGTTTTGATGCGAAGTAACTCTTACCTGAACCTGGTAAACCAAAAACAATCACAATCATAAGTAATTATTTTTTTTGCGTGGCGTGAAACGGTAAATCTTTTCCTATAATTCTACCTCATTGTTTAATATTTAATTGGGGGAAAAATTTCAACTTTAAAAATAGAATAGAAGCAAATGATGATCTATGATTTTTATCGTTATATAACATGATAAATATCATATTTATATTTAATTGTAATCAACAAAAATCAACAAAAATCAACAAATATTAAGCTTATTTTGATAAAATAATTGCAGCGCATAAATCTTTACAAATGATTCCAAATCAAATCAACATAAAAGGCTTATCAGATACAGAGGTTTCGCAATCAAGAGATCAATATGGAAATAACAATATTGAGATAACCGAAAACCGAGTACTATGGCATGTGTTGAAGGAAGTAGTTTTTGAGCCGATGTTTATTTTATTGTTAGCTGCATGCCTCATTTATTTTTTTGTAGCGCAATACATAGAAGGAGTTGTTATGCTTGTTTCGATTTTTATTGTTGCAGGTATTTCTTTATACCAGGCATACAGAAGCCAGAATGCAATACAGGGATTGAGAAAACTATCAGCACCAAAATCAAATGTATTACGCAATGGTAAAAACGTTCAAATACCTGCAAAAGAAATAGTTGTTGATGATATTTTATTGTTGGAAGAAGGTGAAGTAATTGCAGCTGATGGTTTAATAATATCAGCCCATGATTTTTCTATAAATGAATCAATACTTACCGGTGAATCATTTCCCGTAAATAAAGCAGCAGAAAACAACAATGGTGTTTACAAAGGCACGCTGGTAACCAGCGGCAGCGCAATGGTAAAAGTGAATGCAGTTGGCAACAAAACCATGTTTGGTAAAATCGGGCTATCGCTTAAAGAAATTACAATAGTTAAAACACCGCTTCAAAATCAAATCCGTTCATTCGTTCGCATTATGGTTTGGATAGGCGCCATTGCATTTATAATTGTTGTTGGATACAATTTTTATCAGTCACACAATTTTATTCATTCGTTACTGCAGGGCTTAACGCTTGCTATGAGTGTACTTCCTGAAGAAATACCTGTTGCCTTTAGCACCTTCCAGGCATTGGGAGCCTTTCGTTTGTTACGGGATAATATTATTGTAAAACAACCGCAGTATGTAGAAACCCTCGGTTCTGCAACAGTAATATGCGCTGATAAAACCGGCACCCTTACACAAAATAAAATGAGTATCGAATATTTATATGATGCTGCAGCTAAAACATCTGTGCATTGTGATGATAAAGCGGCTTTACCTGCAATGCTTATTGAGTATGCCATGTGGTCAAGTGAAACCAATCCTTTTGATCCGATGGAAAAAGCCATTCATGCTTTGTATGAAAAAACTACTGTAACAGATAAGCGGTCAAAATGTAAACAGGTTCATGAATATCCTGTTGGCGGTAAGCCCCCAATGATGACGCATATTTTTAAGAATGAATCAGGTGAAACTATTATTGCAGCGAAAGGCGCACCGGAAGCTATATTAAAGCGAAGCAATTTATCTGTTACTGATTTAAAAAAGGTGGAAGAACAATCACTCTCTTATGCCAAGCAAGGTTATCGTTTATTGGGTGTAGGCAAAGGGATCTGGAAAAAAGAAAAATATCCGGAATCCCAGGAAGAATTTGTTTTTGAATTTTTAGGATTGGTCGGATTCCAGGATCCGCCTAAACCAAATATTGCACAAACAATTAAAACATTTTATGATGCTGGGATAAGTTTTAAAATGATCACCGGTGATTATGCAGAAACGGCTATTGCCATTGCGAAGCAAATCAAATTAGATAACAGTAAAAAAGTTTTAACGGGCGAAGAAGTTTTGCATCTGACAACAGAAGAATTAAAACAAAAAGTAAAAGAGGTAAATATTTTTGCAAGAATGTTTCCTGAAGCAAAACTAAAAGTTATTGAGGCATTAAAGGAAAATGGTGAAGTAGTGGCAATGACCGGCGATGGAGTAAATGATGCACCTGCGTTAAAGGCTGCACACATTGGTATTGTCATGGGAAAGCGTGGCAGCGAAGTAGCAAAAAATGCTGCATCACTCATACTTATTGATGATGATCTGGGACACATGACTGATGCAGTTGCCCTTGGCAGAAAAATTTATGATAACCTCAAGAAAGCAATCCAGTATATTGTTTCTATTCACATACCTATTATTTTAATTGTGACAGTGCCGCTACTTTTTTTGTGGAAATTCACTGATATTTTTTCGCCGGTGCATGTGATATTTTTAGAATTGATCATGGGGCCAACCTGTTCCATTATTTATGAAAATGAACCGATGGAATCAAATACAATGTTGCGTCCCCCAAGGCTCCTTTCCTCCACATTTTTATCAGCCAACCAATTAAGAACAAGTATTGTACAAGGCCTTGTGATAACTGCCGGATGCCTTGGCTTTGGATATTATTTAATGCAACATCAGCAAAATGAAATTATGGTTCGTACTGCTATATTCATTACACTTTTATTCTGTAATATCTTTCTTACACTTGCTAATCGTTCGTTTCAATATTCCATTATAAAAACTCTCCGGTATAAAAATAACCTGATACCGTTGATAGCAGGAATTACCATCTTATTTATTTTATCATTATTATATATTCCTTTTGTACAACAATTATTCCGCCTCGGACCATTATCCATTTCTTATTTGATGATCTGTATAGCTGTAGCTTTTATGACTACTTTCTGGACCGAGATATTCAAATTAACCTCATCCCAACCCTTCTCCAAGGGAGCAGGGCAAAAGTCCTCTCCCTTGGAGAGGATTTAGGTGAGGTCACAAACTGACAAAGATCAGTTGAACAGATGTCACAAATCATACTATACTTATTTTTAAGATCATAATTTTAGATACAACATATACCTGCAATTATGAAAAAGATAATTATTCCATTTGACGGCGGTCATTTTTCAAAAGGCGCATTCTCATTTGCCAGCAGCCTTCATGAAATAAAGCCCATTTTACTCACAGGAATTTTTTTACCTGAAGTAGATTATGCCCGGTTCTTTTTCTTTCCTACAGCATTTGCAGCACCGGCTTACATACCAGGAATTGAAGATTTTGGAGAGGAAAAAGTTGACACTAATGTTGAACAATTTGCGCAGGCATGTCAGAGAAATTCCATAGAATATCGTGTACATAAAGACCTGTTTGACTCTTCCATACCGAACTTAACAAAAGAGACCCGTTTTGCAGATCTGATGATTATAGGAAGCGAAACATTTTATACAAATGGAATAGTTGATGGCTCTAATGAGTATCTGAAAGATGCATTACATACTACAGAATGTCCGGTTATAATAGTTCCGGAAAAATTTAATTTTCCTTCTAATATTATTTTGGCGTATGATGGATCGGCATCCTCCGTTTATGCCATTAAGCAATTTGCTAATTTATTTCCTGAATTATGTAGTCTCAAAACAATCCTGGTTTATGCAGGAGATGAGAAACATAATCTTCCTGACCAGGTACTTATTGAAGAGTTGGCAGCCCGGCATTTCTCAGATCTCACAATTACAAAAAAAATTAGTTCAGATAATAAAAATGATATTAGTAATTGGTTTTTCCAGCTTAGAAATTCGCTCTTAGTAAGCGGTTCATTCGGACGGTCAGGTGTTTCAGAAATATTCAAAAAAAGCTTTCTTATTGAATTAATTAAAGAACATTCCACTCCGGTTTTTATTGCACATAAATAATAATTCCAGTGAGAAAAATTATTGCTGTATTTGATGGTTTAAAATTTTCAACAGCTACAGCATCTTATGCTATTGCTATTGCAAAACAGTCGGGAGCAGATTTAATTGGTATCTCTCTCGAAGATTTTACATACCGCAGTTTTAAATTCTACGATATAGTTGATGAGGGGAAAGGAGTATCAGATTTAGAGATGAAAAGGCTTACTGAAAAAGATAAGAAGACACGTAAAATGTCGGTTATTAAATTTGGAGCAGCCTGTGAGGATGCAGGTATAAATTATTCAATTCATCACGATACAAGTGTAGCTATACATGAACTGTTGCATGAAAGTATTTATACAGATATGATTATAATAGACAGCGCTGAAACACTTACAAAGTATACAGAAGATTTACCTACACGGTTTATCCGTGATCTGTTAATCGATGTTGAATGCCCGGTATTGCTGGTACCCAATGAATATAAACCTATACAAAAAATTAGTATGCTGTATGATGGTGAACCCACTTCAGTATATGCCATAAAGATGTTAAGCTATATTTTAGAATCTTTTAAACACCTCCCCATAGAAGTTATAACGTAAATAAACCTAAAAAAATTTTAAATGTTCCTGACAACAGGATAATGAGAGAATTTATGAAAAGTCATTTTTCAGAAGTTGTTTATATAGTTTTGAAAGGGCTGCCTGAAGAAGAAATTATCAAACATTTGAAAAAAAATAAATTGAACAGCTTAGTAGTTCTTGGGGCATACCGGCGAAGCAGAGTATCAAGGTGGTTTAGAGAAAGTATGGCTGATGTGTTAATGAAACAATTAAAGCTTCCTTTATTTGTTGCACATAATAAATAGCTCATTTTTATTAAGCGGTAATATAACTAAGGATAATTAATTGTTATAAAAAATAATTATTAAAGAAACATTTTACATTATGAAAACTGAAAAGGAGCTCAATAACGATATTCTAAAAATTACACTGACAATTCAGGAAAAGTTTCCTGAATTATCAAAATACATAGCAGAAATGCCGGTTACAATTCCAGATATTGATGATCCTGAAAACAATACAACAGCAAAAAATTTAGGCATTTGGATGGATCATTCAAGCGCAGAGTCACAATTGTTATCGCTCGGTGCGTTCTATAGCAGATCACCGGATTATAAAACCCATGTAGTAACAGATGGTAATCTTGTAACAGGTCAAAATCCGGCATCCTCGGTAGATACGGCTAAAGCAGTAAAATCTATCGCATGCAATACTATCACTACTCCAAAAGTGTAAATCATATAATGGTATTTAGTGTCATCAACCTGCAAATGACCAATGTTCCGATGATTTTAATAAAGAAAATAGAGTATTCATTCAAGATATTCGGCAATAAGGTAGAGGTTTTACCTGTGCTGATAAGCGTCATTATAACTTATGATATCCATCATTCTTATGTAACAGTCTTACTGTTATCTTGCAATCATTAGTTAAAACAAAAACTTTTTTATGAATAACACAAGTAAAATACTAACAGCATTAGGTACCGGAGCACTTGCAGGTGCAATATTGGGGATTCTGTTTGCGCCGGATAAAGGCAGCGAAATAAGAAGAAAAATCAATGAACAGGGAAAAAAGATTGCTGATGATGTGCAAGGCAAATTTTGCAAAGGGAAAGAAAAGCTCAACAACCTGAAAGAGAATATTGTGCATACAGTGAAAGAAAAAGTAGAAGAATTTACTTAAGAAAAGTTGAGCAGAAAATTCAGCTTTTGCAATAGCTATAATTATAGAAAAGGGTTTTGCCAATGTAGAAGAACTGGGTATGATAAAAGTGTATGCAAACAATAGGATTGAGTCTTAAAAATTTTATGTTTTCAAAAAAATAATACTCACTATGGAAATAGACGGAAGTATAAAGAAACGTAACAAAAGTATTTTGTAATAATAAAAAAATTAAAATTATGGCTATTCTAAAAGTATTGGAATTGATGAGCGGTTCCACAATAAGTTGGGAAGATGCTGCACAGCAGGCTGTGAGTCAAGCATCACAAACTCTAAAAAATATTCGTTCCCTGTATATTCAGGACCACAGTGCAATAGTGAACAACAATAAAATTGTGGAATACCGAATTACAGCTAAACTCAGTTTTGAAATTGAGCATTCGCCCGTTTCAAAATCTAAAAAATAAAATTTCATATCACTTGATTTTAAAAAATACGCAGTAAAAAAAATAAATGATAATTATGAAAAAATATATTATTGTCTTTACTATAGCTTTCGTTTTTGGAGCTTGTCAGACAAAACAGGACAAGAAGGTAAATGGAAACCTGGTACCTATAGATACTACACGTTTTTACAATAATAGCATACTCAGTGATACTGCTAAAATGAGATCAGCAGATTCTAATGTGAGTGTTAAAAAAACAGTTATCACTACAACTACCACTATTGAACCTTTAGGCAACGGAAAATCTGCGGTTGTAAATGATAAAGCACTAGCACCTAAAAGAAAATCAACCTTACAACGTAAAGGAAGAGGCGCAACTTATGTAGAACCCGCACCTGTAAAACCTAAAGGAATGAGCTCCGCCGCTAAGGGTGCAGTCATTGGAGGAGCTGGAGGTGCTATTATAGGCGGAGTTATTGGTCACAATGTTAAAGGTGCCGTTATAGGTGGAGTCGTGGGTGGCGGTGCAGGGTATGCAATTGGAAGGGCAAAAGATAGAAGAACTGGAAGAGTAGCTCAGGGAAGAGCATACCGAAGACATAAAAAAAAGAATTAATTATTAATTCCGAATAATTATTATTGGGGCAAATCTTCTTTTTAATAAAGTCATTACTCTACAACTATGAGTTTGGCCATAAACTTTTTCGGTTTTCAAAATAAATATGTTGTGATAACAACCGCATCCATATCAGCATTCAATTGTATTTTTTAATTAGGGAAACATAAAATACTATTGAATAAATAATTTTAAAAGGTTACGTATACTCAACAGATAGTACTTACATGAAGGCCGAAAGTGTTACCCACACAGGAGAATTTTAGATTTTAAATATTGAATTACCTGAAAATGCAGATTGGAGATTGATAATTGGTAGGTATTGCAGGTACTGATGAAAAAACTAAAATTGTTAAAATAGAAAATTTGGATTAAATGAAGCTATTAATTATAAAAACTACTGACATTAAAAAAGCCATTTCTTTAAGGGGTTCTAAAGGGGTTGATATTTATTTTGATAATGTGGCGGCGAAACATCTGATATTATTAGCAATATTAACTTTCACGCAAGGATAGCACTTTGCTGACAAATTTATTTATACAACAGTTCTGAAACTCCTTTAGGACCTCGACTACAATCTATGTTACTAACAAGAAGCGTAGATGCTGGTTTTATTATTAGTAATTATCAAGCCATTTTCCTGAAGGCGTTCAGCAGTTATATCAATGGCTAAAAGAGAACAAATTGAAATTTACAGAAACTATTGTTCATGGATTTGATCAATTGCCAGCAGTTACTTGGTTTATTTAAAGGAGAGAATACAGGTAAAATGATAGTCGAATCTTAGAGATTTATACAAATCTAAAAGGATTTATAAATTAATATAAGTCCCTTAAGATGTATAGTAATCTTAATAATTTTTAGTACTATAATTAATCTTTACCAAGATACTTTCCGTTAAGATCGAAAATCAGATCTTTCCCTTTGATTTCTGCCTCGTAGGTTTGTTTTCCTTTTGCATCAGTTACCTTGCCAGCCTCATTTATCTTTGCTCCATGAAAATGAGCTTTTACGTAAGGAGCTATATTAGAGGGTAATTCACTTACTTTGATTGCATTTACGATTTCAATAAACTCTCCTGCAGGAGTAAACATTACAGCATTATCCTCACCGGATTTTCCACCCCAATTTGCCTCATAATTACCTTTTTCTTTTTCCCAGGTAGCCTTAGAAGCTTCAGGATATTTTTTCATAAGTGCTGATTTTACAACAACAGGAACAGAAATACTTTTTTGGGCATAGCCAACCATCACTAAACATGCAAACATTAATGATGAAACTAATACTTTTTCCATATAATTATTTTAAGGTTAAATACAAATCTATTGCAATTTTGTTCACATTTCGATGTTATCAAAGAAGACAATTAACAAAAAGAATTTACTAGCTTATTATACTTGAAACGAAAAAATATATTAACATTTAATTATTTCTACAATTACATCCGTACCTAATTATTTACAAAAATAATCCAGATGAAATAATCGGAAAATCTAACGTATTCTACTTTGATGTGAAAATAAGATCTTATGTATCAAAGAGCGGATGAAAAAACCTCTTAGTTCTTAGCTACCATTAAATAGTTTTTAATTTTTAACTCACCACGGAAAGCAAACTGTAATTAGTGATATAATTCATGATCATTCTTGAAAGAATTATTTTCATAATAGTTGCCAAAGCTTAGGAAAGAAAATAAGTGCTCCTATTATTGCACTAACTATAGATATAAATAAAACAGATCCGGCAGCCACATCCTTTACTATTTTAATTTGCAGATTAAATAAAGGCTGATTGTAATCACACAGTTTTTCTAATGCACTATTCATCATCTCGGCACCAAATACTATTCCTATGCATAGTAAAACTGCTATCCATTCATGTTTTGTAATATTTAGAAAAATACCCAGAATAACCGTAAATAGTGCGATAAGAAACTGAGTTCTTCCATTGCGCTCATTCCTGAAGAAGTAATTCAACCCCGCAAAAGCATTTTTAAATATTTTGTTTGTTATATTTTTTTTTATTTGTTCCATAATCCTTTCCTTTATTTGTTGCACATAATAAAGCCTGATATAAGCAACAGAAATCAGGATAAATCCCGGTTTCCACTCTTAAATTTATACCTATACAACTTCAAAAGTTTAATCTCTGATTTATAAGAATAGGATAATAATCAGCAAACTTTTATCCAATAGAAATAATAGGAATTAAGCACTTAGGTATTTATACTGAGGAGATATAAAAAACGGGAGAGGCTTACTCCCGTTTAATGTCAATTCGTTAATCATCATAATCAATAACCAATTCATTATCTACTGTACTAACACCTGGTGCATTCCAGGCTATTCGTTCAGCTTCATCCCTTTGGTAAAATGAATTAACCGTACCATTTAGCGTTACCCTATTGCCTGAAACTTTAACCCTAATATCATCATCATCTATAGACCAATTACGACCAATGGCACGTTCTATATCCTTTTTTTCAATCTGGTTATGTGTTTCAGATTTAATGGTGATTTTGTTTGTTACACCTTTTACGCCAACCTGATTGTTTACTAATCTTTTTGCAGCATCTATTTGATAATGCCAATGAAGTTCCCCTTCCAGCGTAACCCATCCATCTTCAACTTTTACTTTTACTTTGTCGTCAGGAACTTCCCAATTCCACTTAAAGGCATTTAATACTTCTTTGGCAATTTCATTATCATCCTTTTGCCATGTGCTGCCAAACTTAATTTCAATTTTCTCTACAACGGCTTTTACACCTGCGACGTTTTTAGCTGCATCTTCAGCTTCTGATTTCTTGGTATAACTATCAACAGTTCCTGTTAAAGTGATAACGCCATCTTTAGCAGTAACACCAATTTCTGCTGCATTCAATAACGGCTCCCATTTAATTGCGTCTTGAACATCTTTTTGTAACTCTTCATTTGTTTTCATTGTTTAATTTTTAATTGTGAAAAAATTTCACAGTATAAAAATAGAATAGAAGCAAACCGTGATCTATGATTTTCATCGTTGTATAACATGATAGATATCATATTTATTCATATGCCGGGCTTGCGATTAGCGTTACTCTCCGCCAGCAATTTTTACTAATCCAACTCTGGTGGAGTACATTTGTTTATTTTGGATAGAATATAGTTCTCTTAATTTATGCATCGCTGATTAAAGGCTAAAATAATAACATATTGCATGGATTCACTTACTCACATAGCTCTTGGTGCATGCATTGGTGAAGCTTTTTTTGGAA
>JAYVEA010000167.1:0-12933 GCA_043749085.1 Chitinophagales bacterium | reverse complement strand
ACAAATTTATTAAAGCAAGTTTATAATCATTAAGTGAGGAAACAGGATGTGGGGCTATTGCTGTTATACCTTTATCAAATTGTTGTATTTGTTCAGGCCTCTCTAATTTTAAACCAAGTGTTTGAGAGTTATATTTTACATTGTCGCAATCAAAAGGATCATTACCATTTAAACAGGTATCAAACAGATTAATGGGATAGTTATTGATCATGCCTCCGTCTACATAGAGATCAAATTTGTTTTTATTATTTTTTATTGAGACTTCACTCCAGGCACTGTCAACCGCGACGGGTTTATAATAAACGGGTATGCACCCGCTTATATGTATTGCGGTTTTTAACTGCATTGATGGAGTTTGTTCCCAGGAAAAGATTTGCAATCGCTGTTTGGTTACATTGGTTCCTGTACAATAAACATCTTTAAATTTATTATTATTTTGATGCAGTTGATGGAGATCTGCAAAAGTTGTACTGGCATTGCCGGTTTTATACTTTACTAAGTAGCTAAGCCATTTTTCAAATTTTTCTCCTTTAAAGATCCCATATTCTTTTTTCAACCGGTGTATCTTTCCAAAAATATTTTTTCCATCATTAAATTGCTGAATTTGCAATGATTGAAAAACCGAGTCCATCTCATAACTAATATAACCCAGTCCAATCATAAGTGCTGTGATAGCACCTGCTGAAGAGCCGGCAACTCTTTCAATATTTTTTATAATGCCTTTTTCTTCCAATACCTTGATGGCTCCCGGATAAGCCAATCCCCTAATTCCTCCACCCTCTAATACGAGATTGTTATAAAAGCTATTTTGCGAAAAAGTAATAAATGGAGAAAAAAAGAAAAGAAGAAAGAGTGTTTTCATTTAGTAAATTATGCTGAGAAGAGTAATAGATTATTCCCAGATATTATTTAAATCCACATTAATTTTACAATCATCATCTAATAAAAATTGGCAGGCCTCGCTACCGGTGTAAGTTGTGAGCTGGTATTCAGAATTTTGAAGAGTATTAATTTCTATAATTTTTTTATCAATATCAATTATCAAAAAATGTTTAATACCCATTTTTTCGTAAAGAAAAAATTTGGAATTGCGGTCTTTAAAGGCTGTGGATGGAGATAAAATTTCTACCACTAAAGCTGCCGGGAAATCTAAAAAATTCTTGGTGATTGGTTTGCAAACTATTAATGCATCGGGTTGTACAATTGTATCTTCCTGAATTTTTACATCAATAAATTCATACACTTTACAGTTTTTGCACTCAGACTTTTTAACTGCATTATTTAATTCATAAATCAGATTACCCCCAATAAACTGATGCATTGGTGTAGGTGCAGGACTCATTGCAAAAGGAATTCCGTCAATTAACTCCCATCTGCCTTCCCAAAGGCAATAATCTTCATAGGTATAATGCGGTAATATTTTTATTGCAGAACTCATTACTATAAAGATAATTCTTTTTCATCTTTAATTCAATGCCAGCAATACCTGCCATGCTGCTTTAAGTTTCCCTTCATCTAAAAGCTCTTTAGCATACAAGTGTAATACCTTTTCCATTTCTTCAGGATCGGTAGCATAATACAGAAAGATATTTTTTAGCTTATCATCTTCAAAAGCAGGATCAACAAAAGGCATTTCACTTACATTAGCCAGTTGTCCCAAATTATTTCCTGTAAGTATTTTACTGTTGCGGATATTTTCAGGAAGCCCATCTACTCCAATTCCCAAATGAGTATTAGGTTTTTCAACTTCAAAAATAGTAGAAGCATTTGCTCTTGTGTACCAGTTGCCACCCAGCCTGGCCATCAGGTCTAATTTCTTTTGATCAATGTTTCCATCTTCATTTAAAATATTTTCATTGATGTGCATCATCAATACCTCTGCAATCACTAAATTTCCTGCGCCACCTTCTGTTCCCAAAGGTTTTATTTCAAGCACTTTGCATTCCATTTGTACAGGGCTTTCTTTTACCCTGGGTGGTTTAATTATTTGTGATGGTTCTTTTGTAAATCCGGATTTTATAAATTCATCTGTGCCTTTTGGATACTCACAGCTTGCTAAACTGGTTTGCTGTATCATATCATAAGACACAATGTTTACAGCCACTTGCGGCACCTCCTGGATATTTTGCAGTGTATGTTTTGTTGTATTGTTTCTTGCTCTTCGTGATGGCGAAAAAACAATTATTGCCGGATTGGTACTGAAGAGATTAAAAAAGCTAAAGGGGCTAAGATTTACATTTCCCTCAAGATCAATTGTACTTGCAAAACAAATAGGACGTGGTGCCACGGAATGTTGCAAAAAATTTTGTGCAGCAGCAGGAGATATATCTTTTAATAAAATAGACTTAAACATTTTTCTTTTTTACCGCAGAGAAAAGGAGTAAAAAGAGTTTACGCAGAGTTTAGAAATTATTAACTATCCTCTTAAATCCATCTTTTAAAAGCGGCACATTAAAATTTATTAAGTATCCTAAAGTTTTATTATATAATTTAAGATAAGTAATTACCTGCGCTGTAAAAATTGGTATAATTCCCTCGCAGGATTTTGTTTCAATAATTATTTCATCTTCTATTAATAAATCTATCTCATAGCATTTTCCTAAATCAAGTTGTTTATAGATTAAATCTACAGGAACATGCATTCTTACAAAAAGATTTCTTAATTCCAGTTCTCTTTTTAAAGCCAATCGATATGCTGATTCTAAAAGGCCCGGACCAAGCTCTTTATGAACTGTAATAGCAGCATCCAAAATAATACCACCGATGTTCATTCAATCTTTCTTTTGTCATTAGAATTAACTTGCGAATATATACCGCAGAGATATGAGTTAAAAGAGCTTACGCAGAGTTTATTTTTCTCTCTGCGAAAACTCTGCTTCTCTTGTTCTCTGCGGTAAAAGATTAAACATTTTTCTTCAATGCTAAAATGGAAAAATCACTTTTATCTTTTACTATTATATTACTAAGTTTTCCAAGAGCCGCAATTTCCATATCAACCACATCTCCTTCTTTCAGCCATTGTTCTTTGTATTCAGGGTCATTAAGTTTTGCTGTACCATTCAATTCTAAAAAGCAACCTGTACCAACGGTTCCGCTACCGATAATATCGCCTGGAAATAATTGTACTCCATAAGAAGCTCTTTCGATAATTTCTGCAAAGGTCCAATCCATATCAGCTAAATTTCCTTCGCTAACCTGCACATCATTTACCCAACATTTCATTGACAAATTATATGCATTTCCAATGTGCCCAGGTTTGCAATCAACTTTAAATTCTTCCAGCTCATCAGGTGTAACCAGCATAGGACCTATTGTTGTAGCAAAATCTTTTCCTTTTGCAGGCCCTAGGTTCAGCAGCATTTCTTCCATTTGCAATCGCCTTGCACTAAGATCATTCATTACCATATAACCCCCGATATATTCATCGGCTTCTTCTGCTTGTATGTTTTTGCCGGGCTTGCATATAACAATTGCTGCCTCTAATTCAAAATCCAGTTTCTCAAAATGATCGGGCATACAGATAATTTCTCCGGGACCTTTTATGCTGTTATGATTTGTAAAATAAAAAATGGGATATTGATCAAACTCTTTTATCATATCAGCTTGCCTGTTCTTTCTTGCAGCGGCAACATGCTGGCGAAATGCATACGCATCTCTGCAACTCGTAGGGTGTGGAACGGGTGCCAGGATGTGAACTTCTTCGTAAGGAATTCCCTGCTGTCGTGAAATTTTTCCTTCGGTAATTATCCTGTTTATTCCTAATGCAACAGGAAATACATCTTCCCAATAATTTAAAAACATCGACATGCTTACAGGAAGATCCGGATGCATAAGATCAGTATCATACAATAATCCATCAACTAAAATTGCCAACTGGTCCTGTTCATCTTTTAGATAAGAAACTAATTTCATTAATTTATTTTAAGGTTCAGGAAAAAATATAACGATAAGTTCGATGCACCTTCTCTCTTGTTGCCCCTGTTGCTTCGTGTAATGCGATCATTTTTGTGTTCCAATCCCCCACCCATGCCAGTTCTGCTTCTTTAATAGTATTTCTTGGCAGTACTTCAATTTGCAATTTTTTTATCAAACCGCTTTCAATTCCCTTATTCTGAAATTTTGTTTTACATCCCATTACAATAAACCGTATGCGATCAATAGTTGTCGTTTTTAGCTTCAGAAAAAACCTGATCTTGTTCCATAAATTTAATTTGCCTTTAAATGATCTTAGTAAAACATTTATATCAGGCAATGCAAGAATGAAGGCAATTGGTTCATTATTGTGATAGGCAAACCAGATTATTTTTTCATCTACAATTGGTTTCATTTCCCTGAAGGACTCCTTTAAAGTATCTAATTGTATAGGGGTAAAGTCATCAAATTCACTCCATGCTTCATTGTATATTTCCTGGAAATCTTTTGCAAATTTTTCAAAATTTTTATTTTCAAAATGAACAAATTTATATTCAGGTTTATTGGCTATCCAATCTGCGATCTTTGAAAAGCGCTCCGGGAAAGGCCTGTCAACATGGATCACATTGGTAAACTGATCGAATTGTTTTGCAAAACCATATTTCTCAAAAAGGTTTTGATAATATGGCGGATTGTAATTCATTCCCATACTTGGTTGAACAAAACCATCAATGAGCAAGCCCCAATATTTATCATTCTCTCCAAAATTTATCGGCCCATCCATTGCCTTTGCATTTTTCTGCTGAAGCCATTGCCTGGCAGTATCAAACAAAAGGAATGCAGTTTTCTCATCATTAATACTTTCAAAAAAGCCAATACCTCCAATTATGAAATCAGGGTTTTTATTTTTTTGATAATTAATAAATGCGGCGATGCGGCCAACAGTTTCACCTTTATCATTCTTTGCTATCCACCTTTTAATAATACCATGAGAATGAAAATTATTAAGCTTAGGATCAAATACAGCTTCTATATCCTTATCAAGCGGAGAAATAAAATTGGGATCATCCTTATACAGCTTTCGGGGAAGCTCAAGAAATTCATTGACGCTTCTTTTATCAGTTACTTCTACAATTTTCATGTTCAGTTGAAAAAAATAAAGATACTAACAGCATATGAATAAATTAAAGGCCCCTGTCTCCCCGCTCACGATCATCTCTTTGCCTGTTAAAACTTCTAGCAGCAGCTGTACCAAAATTCTTAAGTTTATAAGTGAACGTTAGCAGGAAATATCTTTGCAATACCTGGCTTTGCACATCTTCTATATACGTTTCTGTAACTGTACGGCTTATACTTTTATTTTGTTTTAACAGGTCGAATACTGAAAATTTTAATTCACCTTTTTGCTCTTTAAAGAATTTTTTACCTACCCCTATATTCCACAATAAAAAATGTTGGTCTGGAGTAGAGCTCTTATAATTATAGCTTTGGTTATTAAGATCATTCTGAAAGAACCACCCGGTTTTGGACAATAAATTAAATTGTACTCCTATGGATTGCGTATTGTAATCATTATTACGCTGCTGTACAATTACGTTATAGCTTGTGTTATAAGATAAATTAAAATCTACATATTGGCTTATATTACTTGATATAACGGCCCCGCCACTGTAGGTGTAGTTATCTGTAATGATCTTTACTTTATTTGTAAGGCCAGGTAGTTTGCTGTAGTTAACACCTGCATTTAAGTTAATGTTGGACTTAATAAATTTAATCGGCGAGCCATAAGTTAAAAATGACCGGATGTTCCGGTAGCCGCTCAGGTTTACAGGCTTAATTAAATAAACCCCGGTATCCAATCTTGTTCCGGATGGCAAGATAGAATCACGTCTGAAATTTATAAAACTGGCATTCGATATATAATCCTTTGCCTGCTGTACAAAAATATTTGCAAAAAAACTTTGGCCTTTTAAAGTATTAGTAAAAGTGTAACGGGTTACCAAAGAACTTGTGTATTGCTGCTTAAGATCAGGATTACCTGTGCTGTATCTTAAGGGATTGGTAACATTCTCTACATTTTGTAACTGTGTTATTGAAGGGGCATTTACATTTGTTCTAAAAAATATATTGACACTGCTTTTGGCAGAAAGCTTTCTCCTTAATTGAAGGTTTGGTAAAATATTAGTAAAGGTTTTATTTACAGAAATGGTTTTTGGAAAAATCTGGTCACTTTTAAGATTAGAGCTTTGAACACTTGCGCCTATTGAAAATTGATTATCTCTATCGCCAACCCGATAAGTAACCCCACTGTTTTGTGTAGTGTACGTATTATCAAATTTATTAGAAAGCCTGGTGTCAAAGATTGAGTAATTTTTTCCGGCGATATCATACTGATACGTCTTCTGATCAGCTTTATTTTTTGTGAATGAAGGGTTGTAGTTTAATTGCAACTGCCCTTTTTTACCTGCCGGTTCAGTATAGGAAATGTTTGCTGAAAGTGTATATCCATTGGTAAGATTATCAATAAATTGATTTGATGATGAATCCTTGGATATACTGTTTTTAAAAAATTTAAAATTAGATATTGAGTAAGTGTCGCCAAGCCTGTGATTCATACTTGTATTAATTCCCGCTGAAATGGTTCTGCCTCTTTTTTGGAAAGAGTGCCTGTAAAAAATGGTATTATTAAAGTTATAGCCGGAAGTTGCCGTATTGTAATTGCCTGAAGATTGGTTAAGCATATTAGCAAGAGAAAAATCACTGCTATATGCCTGTTGCGCATCAGCTTTACTATAACTATTATTCTTTTGAAAATTTAAGCTTGAAGTAATAGTTAATGAATTAGATGAATCTATTCTATACTCTAACCTGAGATTGATCCTGTTGTTGTAATTGGTGCCTGATGTTACGCTGTTTTCTGTATAATAAATAGTGGTATCAATATTTATTTTTGTTTGAGTGTTTGTTAACTGCGCATTAGAGTTATTAGAATTATTAAAAAAATAGCTGCCGGTCAATATCAATTTTTTTCCAAACTGGTTAGAGTAATTAATTCCAATAGCGTTTGTTTTACTTATACCATTTTGTTGGCCCACTAAAAAGTTTTGTTGTCCGCCCCCTCCCAAATTTCCGCCTCCGCCACCCCTGCCACCCTGACTACCTTGTCCACCTCCACGATTACCACCTTGAGCGCCTCCACCAAAACCTCCCCGTCCACCAGCACCATTGCTACTGGTAACCCCCAACAGATCCTGCGAAGAAAAATTTTGCTGATTAATATTATTAAATAACCCTACCAGTGAAACCCTGCGATTATTTTTAAAGAAACTAACATTGCCTCCGGCAGAATAACGGTCATCAGTACCATATCCTGCATACATTCTTCCAAACTGGCCATTTCGCATATTTGCTTTAGTAACCACATTAATAGCTTTCTGGGAACTGCCATCATCAAATCCTGTAAAAGCTGCCTGGTCGCTTAGCTTGTCAAATACCTGTATCTTATCAATAATTTCCGCCGGCAGATTCCGTAAGGCCGCTGTAGCATCATCACCAAAAAAGTCCCTGCCATCTACAGTTACTTTTTTTACCTGTTCACCCTGTGCAGTAACAGTACCTGCTTTATCAACCGTAACACCCGGCATTTTTTTAATCAGGTCTTCCACATTAGCATCGGGGTTTACTTTAAATTGGCTGGCGGAATATTCTATTGTATCCGTTTTTTGTTTTACAGGAGGAGCATTTGCAGTAATCACTACCTCGTTTAAAATTTTTGTGGTTTTAGATATCTGGATCGTAGCAAGGTCTGTAACCATACTATCTTTTACTGAAACGGTTATTTGAAATAACCCAAGCCCAATTGACTCTACTGATAAACGATATAATTTAGGTGTAACGGGTTGAAAAATAAAAGCCCCGTTTTTATTACTAACAGTAGAATAAGCAGGTGTAGAGTCCCGGTGTAAAGAATCAGGTATATTAATGAGCTTAATGGTGGCGCCAACTATAGGTGTTTTATCATTTTCATTGATTAAAATTCCTTTAATTGTTTGTGCTGTAGTACTAAGAGAAAATACTAATAAAAAAGAAAGAATCCCCGCTGTCAAGATCTTCATCTGTAAGTTATTTGATAAGTTGGGTGTTAAGACTTTGTAAAAACATGAAAGTTTACTGCAAAATCTGCCTCAATAAATATTTGTAATTAGTTTTTCGCCCTTGTGATTTAAATTGCAGCCTTTAAAAAGATAAAAATATGGATTATAGTAAGATCATTTCTGTAACCGGGTTAAGCGGTTTATATGAATTAGTAGCTTCCAAAGCTGATGGAGCAGTGGTAAGATCACTGGAAGATAAGAGCACAAAATTTGTAAGCAGCCGGGTACATAATTTTTCACACCTGGAAAGTATCGAAATTTATACAGTGACGAATAATACTGTTTTAGCCGAAGTTTTTAAAAGTATCAAAGAAAGTAAAGAACCATTGCCTGATGCAAAAGCTGATGGAAAGGCATTGAAAAGCTATTTTGAAAAAGTATATCCTGATCTCGATTTTGAAAGAGTATATGCCAGTGATATGAAAAAAATAATATCCTGGTATGGTATATTAACTAAGAATAATATAGAAATAAAGCAATCCGTAGACGAAGAAGAAAACACTGACTCAGAAAGTGTGATCGAAGAAATAAAAAATGACACACCTGTTCCGGAAGAAAAATCGCTAAAGAACAGTAAGTAGTATTATAAACTTCGTCATTGCGGGGAGGAACGACGAAGCAATCTTATATTGGCGTATCACTGTAAATATTGAGAAGGCTACATGAGATTGCTTCGCTTTGCCCGCAATGACGTTTATAAATTTTAATTATGAATGCATCTGCAGATATAAAGAAAATAGAAAGACATTTTTTACCGAAAGACTTAGTGGTAGATAAATGGGAAACTATTGAACCATATTTTAAAGAATTGTTGGAAAGAGAGATCAACTTTAAAAATGATCTGGAAAAATGGTTGAAGGATGTGAGTGAACTGGATGCTGTGATAAATGAAGATGTATGCTGGCGCCAGATAAAAATGACCTGTAATACGGAGGACAGATCTTTGGAAGAGGCATTTAATTTTTTCTGTATGGAGATACAGCCAAAGATTCAGCCTTATGCGGATGCGCTAAATAAAAAACTAGTAGCTTCTCCATTTACAAATGAATTAGATCATGAAAAATATTTTACTTACCTGCGTTCAGTAAAAAAAAGTATTGAATTGTTTAGAGAAGAAAATATTCAATTGCAGGCAGAGATGGCTGTAATGCAGCAACAATATGGAGTTATTACCGGGAGCATGATGATTGAGGTAAAAGGCGTTGAATACACTTTACAGCAGGCAGCAAAATTTCTGGAAAGTCATGACAGGAATTTGCGTGAAGAGGTTTACCGGAAAATAAATGAAAGAAGGTTGCAGGATACAGATGCATTGAATGATCTGTACACACAACTAATTCAAAAGCGGCATCAGGTTGCTTTAAACGCTGGCTTTAAAAATTACAGGGATTATCGTTTTAAAGAGCTTGGAAGATTTGACTATACAAAAGAAGATTGCTATCAATTTCATGAGGCAGTTCGCCAACATGTGCTGCCGCTGGTAAATAAAATTTACCAAAAGAAAAAAGAAAAATTAAAGGTTGATGATCTTCGTCCATGGGATGTTGAAGCGGAACCAGAAGGAATCCAGCCTTTAATTCCATTTACCACTTCTGACGAACTTATAAATAAATCTATTGCGTGCTTTAAACAGCTTCGTCCTTTTTTTGGTGAATGTTTAAAGCAGATGGATGCAATGAAACATCTTGACCTGGAAAGCAGGAAGGGCAAGGCGCCCGGCGGATATAATTGCCCGCTGGCAGAAAGCGGGGCACCGTTTATTTTTATGAATGCTGCGGGGCAAATGCATGATGTAACCACAATGGTTCATGAAGGCGGGCATGCAGTGCAATCTTTTCTTACACATACTTTAGAGTTGAATGCTTTTAAAGATTATCCAATGGAGATTGCAGAAGTTGCGAGCATGGCAATGGAGCTTTTCAGTATGGATCATTGGGAGGTTTTCTTTGATAATAAAGAAGATCTGAAAAGAGCAAAAGAACACCAGCTGGAAAGAACTATTACTATTTTTCCATGGATTGCTATCATTGATAAATTTCAACATTGGGTGTATGAAAATCCTGATCATAATGTAGAAGAAAGAAATAATAAATGGTTGGAAATTTTAAATGAATTCTCTGATGATGTAATTGATTATAGCGGGTTGGACAAATACCGGGAAAATGCATGGCAGCGCCAGTTGCATTTATTTGAAGTTCCGTTTTATTATATTGAATATGGCATTGCGCAGCTTGGCGCCATTGGTATGTGGATGCAGTATAAAAAAGATCCTGAAAAAGCATTGGATAATTATATGAATGCGCTTTCTCTTGGCGGCACTAAAACCTTACCACAATTGTATGAAGCTGCAGGTTTACAATTTGATTTCTCTCCTGAAAATATTAAAACGTTGATGGATTTTGTGAATGAAGAGATGGAGAAGATATAGAACTCATTTACACTCTCCGCAAATACCATTCACCACCATCTCTGCATGCTGCGGTGTAAAACCCTTTGGCAGCTTTACTTGCGGTATGGTTACATCATCTAAACAAATAGTTTTACTGCACTCTTCACAAATAAAATGCACATGGTTATCGTGATGGTGACCTTCTTCGCAATCATCTTTGCACAAGGCATATCTTATGGAATTATCTCTTGTTGGTATTAAATGAATAATTCCTTTTTCAACAAATGACTGCAATGTGCGATAAACAGTAACGCGGTCAAAAGATTCACCAGTTTTCTTTTCAATATCCGCATGCGCTAAAGCATCATTGGAATTAAGGAATAGCTGCATTATTTTTTGGCGACTGCCGGTAACGCTTAAATGATTTTTTTTTAATATCTCTTCTATTTGTGACATCAATTAGGGTTATTGGTAAATGTTGAATTATTAAATACCGCCGGAGTTTTGCTCTCCCTTAAAAGGGCTTTTATGTCTTTGGATAATTTATCAAGCTCATCATTTTTTAATCCATCATAAACTCCTCTTACTCTTCCTTCTTTATCAACCACAGCAAAAAATTGTGTATGTATGAACTGGTCTTGTATGTTTATGCTGTTATTCTTTTCATTATCCAGCAAATAACTTTCACGTGCCATTTTATAAAGCGAATCTTTAGTGCCGGTAACAAAATACCAATTTGGACCGGCTACCATTTTTTGTGCATAAGCTTTTAATAAAGGCACAGAATCCACTTCAGGCTGGCATGTATGAGAGATAATGGCGAAATCCGGCTCGCCTTTATATTTCTCATAAATAGCTTTCATATTTAAATTCATTTTTGGACAAATGCCTTTGCAGGTTGTAAAAAAATATTCAGTTACATATACTTTGCCCTCAAGATTTCTTTGAGTAAGTTTTTTTCCATTCTGGTCAATGAAAGAAAAATTTTGAACATATGCAAGAAGAGGAAGCTTTGCTTTATAATAATCAGTACCGGTAAACAGGAAATAATAAAAGGCAGCCATTAAAAGAATAAAAAATCCTCCTATCCACAATAACTTCTTTTTCATATACACATTTGTAATGCAAATTTACTACAGCTAAGCTGCTTTAATTAATGAATAAATTTTCGCATCATTGTTGCAAATTTACTATTTTTGCAGTTAGTAATTGTAAGGAATGATATTAAAAACAAATTGGGATTATTTAGGGATCGCAACTTCAGTTGGCTGTGCGATCCATTGTGCCGTTTTGCCGGTAATCGCAAGCACATTACCCATATTCGGTATCAACATTATTCACAACTCTTTTTTTGAATGGGGAATGATAGCACTTGCTTTTGTTGTAGGGTCTTATTCCTTATTTCATGGGTATATTAAACATCATAGAAACAACCTTCCTGTTTTTTTATTTTCTGCAGGCATTATATTTTTAATATTAAAACAATTCTTTTCTGGCCAGGAGTATTTGTCCTTAACTTTTGCTGTTTGTTTTATCATTTCAGCACATCTTTTAAATTTTAAATATTGCAGGCAAAGTAAGGTCTGCAACTCTCCTCATCATGTGCATTAAATCGAATCTATAAAAGACTTACAATATATTTATAGTCTCAAAATAGTTACGATGAAAAAAATTAATTTGTTCCTGGCTGCACTGTTATTTATCAGCATAACCTTAGCACAATCAAAAGATGAAATTGCCATAAGAAATATTTTAAACCAACAAGCAATTGCATGGAGTAATGAGGAGATTGAAAATTTTATGCAGCCCTATTGGCAAAATGATTCATTAATGTTTATTGGTAAATCCGGTATAACTTATGGCTGGCAAAAAACATTGGAGAATTATAAAAAAAGATATCCTGATGCAGCCGCAATGGGCAAACTTGACTTTACTATTCTTAAGACCAAAAGATTGTCAATGCTATATTATTTTGTTGTAGGCAAATGGCACCTCACCCGAACTGTTGGAGATTTGAATGGATATTTTACTTTGCTTTTTAAGAAAATAAAAAACACCTGGGTCATTATTTCAGATCATAGCAGTTAATTATAGCTTCCACAATTTCTTATAAAAAAGAAGTAAGAAGAAAAGGCTGATTAAGAACCATCCATAAAAGATATAATTACCAACTGTTGGAGTAGTTTTAAAAAAAGCAAGATTTAATCCTATGCCAATGGTTGAATTTATAAAAAGCCATAGCAACCCTATAGCCAGTGAATTGATAATTTTTGTAAAATATTTTTTAAAATCAGGCTCCTCATCACTCATAACAAACAATTAGCTACTTAAGGTAAAAAAATCTTTTCTATTTTTCTATTTAATGAGTAGATTTTGAAATTCTGCACTGTCACCTGCGAATACATTAAAGTCGACAGGCACTTTAATTCCATCCACTCTTCCTTTTTCACTGTGCTGCCAAAATATCCATTGATGATC